>DASTVQ010000087.1:0-10981 GCA_035759015.1 Kribbella sp. | reverse complement strand
CAACGACGCCCTGAAGAAGATGGTCGACTCCGGCGAGTGGCAGAAGGCCTTCGACAAGAACGTCGGTCCGTCCGGCATCAAGCTCGACGCCGCGACGAACCCGCCGAAGACCTTCGACGCCTGCGCCTGACCGATGACCGGTGGGGAGGGGTGAGCTCGCCCCTCCCCACTGTCAGGTCTGCGCCCGTTCCCCCGCAGGAGAAGCATGGATGTGATCTCCGAACTGTTCTCCGAGTACGACATCTTCGGAGCGTTCAAGACGACCATCTACCTGACGTTGCTGGCCGCACTCGGCTCGTTGCTGATCGGGACCGTGGTGGCGGTGATGCGGGTCTCCCCGGTCAGGGTGCTGCAACTCATCGGCACCGGCTACGTCAACTTGGTCCGGAACACGCCACTGACACTGGTGATCGTGTTCTGCAACCTCGGTCTCTTCCTGCAGCTCGGAGTCTCGCTGGCCAGCAAGGACTCCAACACCTTCATCGTCGACAACAACTTCCGGCTGGCGGTGCTCGGTCTGTCGGTCTACCACGCGTCGTTCGTCGCCGAGGCCATCCGCAGCGGCGTGAACACAGTCCCCCTGGGCCAGGCCGAGGCAGCCCGCGCGATCGGCCTGCCGTTCGCGAAGTCGCTGATGTACGTCGTGCTGCCGCAGGCGTTCCGCGGCGCCATCGCCCCCCTGGCCAACGTGCTGATCGCCTTGACCAAGAACTCGACCGTGGCCTCCGTGATCGGGGTCACCGAGGCCTCCGCGGTGATGAAGGTGATGATGGAGAACCGGCCCGACGTGATCTTCGTCGTGTTCGGCATCTTCGCCGTCGGTTTCGTGATCCTGACCCTGCCGGTCGGCGTCTTCCTCACCTCGATGTCCAAGCGGTTGGCGGTGAAGCGATGAGCAGCGTCCTCTTCGACACCCCCGGCCCCCGGGCGAAGCGTCTGTACGCGATCCTCGGCGTCGCCAGCATCATCGGCATGGGGTTGGTCCTGTGGTTCATCCTCGCCAAGCTCGACGAGAAGGGTCAGCTCACCGCGGCGAAGTGGGAGCCGTTCCTGACCGGCGAGATCTGGACCGAGTACCTGATCCCCGGCCTGATCGGCACTCTGACCGCCGCGGCCATCTCCGTGGTCTTCGCCATGACGATCGGCGCCCTGCTCGGTGTCGGCCGGCTCTCCCAAGCGACCTGGATCCGCTGGCCCTGCGGTGTGGTGGTGGAGTTCTTCCGCGCTGTCCCGGTGCTGCTGATGATGCTGTTCGCCTACGCGGTGTACGGGTACTACGACCTGTTCCCGTCCGAGCGGCTCGCGTTGGCCGCCGTGGTGACCGGGCTGACGCTCTACAACGGCTCGGTGGTCGCCGAGCTGGTCCGCTCCGGCGTGCACTCGCTGCCGAAGGGCCAGAGCGAGGCCGCGCTGGCGATCGGCCTCACCCGCAGCAAGGCGATGCGGCTGGTGCTGTTGCCGCAGGCCATCACCGCGATGCTGCCGGCGATCGTGGGCCAGCTGGTGGTCATCCTGAAGGACACGGCCCTCGGCTACATCATCACGTACGAGGAACTGCTTCGTAAGGCGGAGCAGATCGGCAACTACAAGTCGAACCTGCTGCCGGCCCTGATCTTCGTCGGCGCGCTCTACATCCTGATGAACTACCTGCTCAGCCTGGTCGCGAACAAGGTCGAGCAGCGCACGCGTCGCCGCGCCCGCTCGGCCGGCGGCACCATCCCGCCCGACCAGCTGGACCAGGCCACCGCCCAGGCCACCGTGCCCACGGCCGGCCAGACCGCTGCCGCTCCCTGACGCCGATCGTCGGGCCCTTGTGACCACACTGTGACCGGTGAGGACAAGGGCCCGACGTACGACGCCCTGGCCCCGGTCCGCGCTCTCGTCGGTGGCCGGACATCCGCCGCGACTCCGATGTCCGCCCCGCACAAGCTGGTCCCGCACCTGCTGACCCGGATGAGCCGCGGCAACAAACTCCTGTCGCGGGCTGTGCAAACCTCCCCGACGATTCGTCACATCTGGTTGTTCTGTGGACGACCGGCTTGACGACACGCCCAAGGCCTGGACCGCCTCGGCAAGCCCGGCGTGGCGGCCTTGTACGACCCACACCACTGCACCCCGCGTACGTCGTACGCGGGGTGCAGGCGGTGCGCGTCAGGCGCTCAGCGCAGCGTGTTGAATGAGTCGCGCAAGATCTCCAGCGCTTCGGCGGCCTCCTGCTCGGTGAGGGTCATCGGCGGGGCCATCCGCAACACGTTGCCGTAGAGGCCGCCCTTGCCGATCAGCAGGCCACGGTCCTTCGTCTCCTGCTGGAGCTTCGTCGTCGTCGCCGGGTCCGGCTTCAGGTCGCCGGGCTTGACGATCTCGGCGCCGAGCATCAGGCCCCTGCCACGGACATCGCCCAGCTCCGGGAACTCCTCGGCGATCCCGCGCAGCCCGTCGACCAACTGTGCGCCGCGCTTGGCCGCGTTCGCCTGCAGATCGTGGTCGAGCAGGTACTCGATGGTCGCCTTCGCCGCTGTGGTCGAGATCGGGTTGCCGCCGAACGTGGACAGGGAGTTGGCGCTCAGGCTGTCCATCACGCCGGCCCGGGCCACCACGCCGCCGATCGCGAACCCGTTGCCGAGACCCTTCGCGAAGGTCATCGCGTCCGGGACGACGTCGTGCGCCTCGATACCCCAGAAGTGGTCGCCGGTTCGGCCCCACCCGGTCTGGACCTCGTCGGAGATGAGCAGGATGCCGTAATCGTCCAGCACCTCCTTGAAGGCGGAGTACAGCCCGTCCGGCGGCGACGAGAAGCCGCCCACGCCCTGGATCGGCTCCACGATCATGCAGGCCACGTCGCCGGCTGTGGTCGTCTCGATGACGTTGCGCAGGTCCTCGGTGCAGACCTTGATGTACTCCGCGTCCGGCAGGTCCTTGAACGGGCTGCGGTACCGGTAGGCCCCCTGCACGTACTGCACGTTGACCGGCGACAGGCTGCTGGCGGACCAGCCGCGGTTACCGGTGATCGCGACGGTGGCGAACGCGCGACCGTGGTAGGAGTTGCGCAAGGCCAGCACCTGGTTGGAGCGGCGGTACTGGGTGGCCAGCAGCAGCGCCGCCTCGTTCGCCTCGGTGCCGGAGTTGGTGAAGAAGACTTTGGCGTTGTAGATGCCGGACAGCTCCGCGATCTTCTCGGCGAGCTCGATCTGGCGCCGGATCAGGTACACCGTCGACGTGTGCACCACCCCGCTGGCCAGCTGCTCGCGGACCGCGTCGGCGATCTCGGCGATGTCGTACCCGATCGCGTTCGTCAGGATGCCGGCGAAGAAGTCGAGGTACTCGTTCCCCTCGCCGTCGGTGACTCGGCGACCGGAGCCCTTGACGATCTCGATCGGCTCCTTGTAGTACAACGCAAGCCAGTCCGGCATGACGGCCTTGTGACGCTCCCAGAGCTCCCCATGTGTCATGTCCTTAGCAAACAGCATGGGCCTTAGTGTTTGCCAGGTGACGTTACCAAGCATCCCGCACGTGGACATCGAGTCGCTGGAGCAGTTCGACCGGATCGTCGCGGCCGGTGCCACCTCGATGGCCGGCTGGCGCGTGCAGTCCGTCGACCTCACCGGGCGGACCGATGCCCTGCTGCGCCTCGCGCCGACCGGCTCGCTGTTCCTCGGCTGCCCGTTGGACGACGAGGCCGTCGAGTGGATCCAGGGCGGCGGCGGCCTCGTCTTCCCCGCGATCCCGGAACTCCCGTTCGACCCCTATCGCGCTCGGCTGTACGACGCCGACGAGCTGTACGCGCGGCTCGACCACGGGTACGAGGCGACGCCCGACGCGCAGATCTACGCGTGGTCGCGGCAGCACGGCGAGAAGGGCGACACGAGCCGGACCCTCGCGGCGGCGCTGCACGACCACGCCGTCGCGGATGCGCTCGCGGATCTCCCCGATGGCCGTCCGTGGGTCGGTGTGATGGGCGGCCACGGTATCGCCCGCACCCACCCCACCTACCGCGACGCCGCCCTGCTCGGCCGCGCTCTGTCCCGGTACGGTCTGACCGTCGCGACCGGCGGTGGACCCGGTGCCATGGAGGCTGCGAACCTCGGCTCCGCCCTGTCCGCGTACGACGACGACGCGCTGGAGGCGGCGCTGGCCACTTTGGCCGCCGTGCCGTCGTTCCACCCGACGACCGCGGCGTGGGCCACGGTCGGCCTGGAGGTACGGCAGAAGTACCCGGGCGACGGTGGTGTGTCCGTCCCGACCTGGTTCTATGGGCACGAGCCGCCGAACGTCTTCGCCAGCGCTATCGCCAAGTACTTCTCCAACGCCCAGCGTGAGGACGTTCTGCTCAGGCGTGCGCGCGGGGGAATCGTGTACCTGCCGGGTGCCGCCGGGACCGTGCAGGAGATCTTCCAGGCCGCAACGCCGAACTACTACGGCGACAAGGCCACGCAGGTCCCGATGATCCTGGTGGGCGTGCGTTACTGGACCGAGCAACTCCCGGTCTGGGAGGTGCTGCACCGCCTCGCGGGCGATCGCGCCATGGCAATGAGCGTCCATCTGGTCGACACGGTCGAGCAGGCCGCCAAGCTGGTCGGCAACCACGGCTGACGTGTCAGCCTGAGGTCGTCCACGACGAGACCGAGTCGCCGGTGAACCTTCCGGCCGGGGGTGTCCCTCCCGTCCTCTACGGTGTCGCACATATCGAACTATGTGCTTGTTCCAGGGGCCTGGCTGGGAGCGTGGGCGTGGGACCAGGTGGCCGGACTTCTCCGGCAATCCGGACATGACGTCACCGCTCTGACGCTGTCCGGCCTCGCCGACCGACGGGGTGATGACCCGGCCAACGTCGGGCTGGGCACCCATGTGACCGACATCCTCACCGCGGTCGAGGACCCGGATCTTCGCGACGTGATCCTCGTCGGCCACAGCTACGCCGGTATCCCGACAGGCCTTGCCGCGGCGCGGCTCGCGGATCGACTGCGCCGCGTGGTGTACGTCGACTCGAACGTCCCGACCGACGGGCGTTCCTTCCTGGACGGGTGCTCCGCCGCGGGCCAGGCGGCCCTCGAGAAGATGATGGCGGAGACCGGCGCGACCGCTCACCGAGCTGCCATCGACGTACATCAAGTGCCTGCTGGACGGGGACGAGCCGATGCACGACGTGAAGGCACTGCTCGAGTCGCCGAGCTGGGAGCTCGTCGAGCTGAGCACGGGCCACTGGCCGATGTTCTCCCAGCCGGAACAGCTGGCCAAGGTGCTCGACGAGCAGGGATGACCGGGCCCGCGGCGTCGGTCGATCTTCGAGCTCAGTCGCCCTGCGCGGCCAGCTGACCGCAGGCGCCGTCGATCTCCTGGCCGCGGGTGTCGCGGACAGTGGTCGGGATGCCGTGTGCCTCCAGCCGGCGGACGAACTCGCGCTCGTCGGCGGGGTCGGAGGCGGTCCACTTCGACCCGGGGGTCGGGTTGAGCGGGATCAGGTTCACGTGCACCCAGCCCCAGTCGCCACGCGCCGCGAGCTTCTCGCCGAGCAGGTCCGCGCGCCAGGCGTGGTCGTTGATGTCGCGGATCATCGCGTACTCGATCGAGACCCGGCGCTTGGTCTGCCGCGCGTAGGCCCAGGCCGCGTCGAGGACCTCGTCGACCTTCCACCGGTTGTTGATCGGCACCAGCTCGTCTCGCAGCTCGTCATCCGGGGCGTGCAGCGACAGCGCCAGCGTGACCGGAATGCCTTCGTTCGCGAGCTGGTCGATCCGCGGCACCAGGCCGACGGTGGAGACCGTCACACCGCGGGCGGAGATGCCCAGGCCCTCCGGTGACGGCTCCGTGAAACGCCGCACCGCACCGATCACCGCCTTGTAGTTGGCCATCGGCTCGCCCATGCCCATGAAGACGATGTTGTTCACCCGGCCGGGACCACCCGCGATGTCGCCGCGGGCGAGCGCGCGAGCGCCGTCGACGACCTGCTCGACGATCTCGGCTGTGCTCATGTTGCGGGTCAGCCCGCCCTGACCGGTCGCGCAGAACGGGCACGCCATCCCGCAGCCGGCCTGGGACGAGACACACATGGTGACCCGGTCGGGGTAGCGCATCAGCACGGACTCGACCAGCGAACCGTCGAGCAGCTTCCACAGCGTCTTGCGCGTGGTGCCGTTGTCGCACTCAAGGTCCCGGACCCGGGTCAACAGGGGCGGCATCAGCTCTGCCACCAGCTTGTCGCGCGAGTCCGCGGGCAGATCCGTCATCTGGGCCGGGTCGTCGACCAGGCGCGCGAAGTAGTGGTTCGACAGCTGCTTGGCCCGGAACCCGGGCTCGCCCAGCGCTGTCACCGCCGTACGCCGCTCGTCGCCGGTGAGGTCCGCCAGGTGTCGCGGCGGCTTCTTGGCACGGCGCGGTTCATCGAAAACAAGCGGCAGGGAGGTAGTCATCGCACTCGATTGTCCCCCGCTCGGGCACCCGTTCACAAATTCACGTCCACTGTGAGCCACGGCAGCTGGTTGCTGCGGTGGGAATGACATTCGCGGAGGCCGTTGAACTGGAGGCCGTGGAACCTTCTTCGGACCACCAGACCCGGCTGTCGCCAGCCGGCGTGCCGCGGTTGCGGAGCCCGGCAGGCCTTCGCATTCCATCCCAGCGCTGATCCAGTGGTCGCGGTCAGTCGCTGAGCCGGGCCAGCAGGCCCTTGCGGACCTGGGGCCACTCGTCGGCGAGGATCGAGAACACCACGGTGTCGCGGAAGGAGCCGTCGGCCAGTCGCTTGTGCCGGCGTAACACACCCTCCCGAGTACCTCCCAGCTTGGCGATCGCAGCCTGCGAGCGGACGTTCCGCAGGTCGGTCTGGATCTTCACCCGCCCGAAACCACAGTCCCCGAACGCGTGCCCGAGCAGCAGCAACTTGGCCGCCGGGTTGACGTTGGTCCCCCACACCGACGGTGCGTAGCCGGTCCAGCCCAGGTGCACGCTCTCGTTCACCAGGTCCACGTCGCCAAGGCTCGTCGTGCCGACCACGGTGCCTGCCGGTCCGGCCGGCCCATCCGCCGTGAGCCGCACCACATATGCGACACGCTGGGCGGACGATTCCACCCACTGCCTGCTCATCTCGTCCGCATCCACCGGCATACCCGCAACACCGCCCCCGAACCCGGCCGCATAGACCTGCTCGGTGGCGATCACGGCGTACAAGGGATCGATGTCTGAGGCAACCAACCGGTCGAGACGGACGACGGGTCCGATCAATGGTCGCCCGTCGGGCGCGGTCACCAGTGAGGTCGTCATGGCGTCAAACCACCACCCGATCAGTGCGTTCGTCAAACCAGCAAGTGCAGGACGAGCCAGGCAGCCGGGGCTGTGGCGAGCAGCGAGTCGAGCCGGTCCATCACGCCGCCGTGCCCCGGCAGCAGATGGGACATGTCCTTGATGCCGAGGTCCCGCTTGATCATCGACTCACTGAGGTCGCCCAGGGTCGCGGTCAGCACCGCGACCACCCCAAGAACCACGCCGATCCACCACTGCCCGTCGAGCAGCCACACCACCGATGCGATCGCCGCGCCGATGCAGGCGAGTGTGGACCCGGCAAAGCCCTCCCAGGACTTCTTCGGGCTGATCCTCGGGGCCATCGGGTGCTTGCCGAACAACACCCCGACCGCGTAGCCGCCCACATCACTGGCGATTGTGACCAGGAAGAAGGTCACCACCCGCTGCGGGCCGTCGTCCTCCGGCTGCACCAGGAGGATGGCGAAACCGGCCAGCATCGGTACGTAGCCGATCAGGAAGACCCCAGCGCTGGCGTCGCGAACGAAGCCGGTGGATCCGCTTCGCATCCGCCAGAAGATGGTGACCAGCACCGTGAGCGCCAGAGCGACCAGCAGCGCCAGCGGCCCACCGAAGTAGGCCGCGACCATCATCGCCGTCGTACCGGCGAAGAGCGGGATCCGCGGAATGCTCGCGCCCCCGATCCGCAGGGCCCGGATCATCTCGTCGACCGCCACCAAGACGGCCGCCAGCACCACGAAGATGAAGAGGAACTTCTCCCAGAAGAGCGAGCCGAGAATGACCGCACCGAGGGCGACTCCGACGGCAATGGCCGCGGGGAGATTGCGCCCGGCGCGGCTTGGCGCGGGCGGGCCCGGGACGACGCCCATCAGACCTCGAGCAGTTCGGCTTCCTTGTGCTTGAGTAACTCGTCGATGGAGTCGACATACTTCTTCGTCAACCCCTCGAGCCGCTTCTCAGCACTCTTGCCCTCGTCCTCGCCCGCTTCGCCTTCCTTGACGGACTTGTCCACGCTGTCCTTGGCGTGCCGGCGGATGTTGCGCATCGAGACCTTGGCCTCCTCGGCCTTGGTCTTGGCCAGCTTGATGTACTCCTTGCGCCGCTCCTCGGTCAGCTGCGGCATCACCACGCGGATCACGCCACCGTCGTTGCCCGGGTTCACGCCCAGGTCCGAGTCGCGGATCGCCTTCTCGATCGCCGCCATCGCGCCCTTGTCGTACGGCGAGATCAAGATCATCCTCGGCTCGGGAACCTGGAAGCCCGCGAGCTGCTGGATCGGCGTCGGGGTGCCGTAGTAGTCGGCGGTGATGTTGGCGAACATCGCCGGGTGCGCCCGACCGGTGCGGATCGCGGCGAAGTCCTCCTTGGCGACCTCCACGGCCTTCGCCATCTTGTGCTCGGCTTCGCGGAGTGCTTCGTCGATCACGACAGTCCTCGCTTCCTCAGGGCCGCGTCGGTGCGGCCGCTCCAACCCTACGAACGCTGGTCTACCAAATGCCGGACATCGACCGTGTGTTGGGCGGCTACTGACCGGCTGACACGATTGTGCCGATCTTCTCACCTCGGACCACGCGGGCGATGTTGCCCTCCTCCAGACCGAAGATGACGATCGGCAGCGCGTTGTCGCGAGACAGGCTGATCGCGGTCGCGTCGGCGACCCGCAGGCCGCGCGCGAGGAAATCGTCATACGAGAGCTGGTCGAACTTGACCGCGTCCGGGTTCTTCTTCGGGTCGGAGTCGTACGCCCCGTCCACGCCCTGCTTGCCCATCAGCAGTGCCTCCGCGCCGATCTCCAGCGCGCGCTGCGCGGCGACGGTGTCGGTGGAGAAGTAGGGCATCCCGGAGCCCGCGCCGAAGATGACGACCCGGCCCTTCTCGAGGTGCCGCTCGGCCTTGCGCGGGATGTACGGCTCGGCGACCTGACCCATCGTGATGGCGGTCTGGACCCGCGTCTCGATGCCCAGCTTCTCCAGGAAGTCCTGCAGTGCCAGGCAGTTCATCACCGTGCCCAGCATGCCCATGTAGTCGGCGCGGTTGCGCTCCATCCCCCGCTGCTGCAGCTCGGCACCGCGGAAGAAGTTGCCACCGCCGACCACCACGGCGACCTGGACACCGGCCCGGACCACTTCGGCGATCTGCCGGGCGATGGAGTTCACCACGTCCGGGTCGACACCGAGCTTGCCGCCGCCGAACACCTCACCGGACAGCTTCAGCAGCACTCGCCGGTAAGCGGGCGCGTGCTCCGAGAACGGCGATGAGGCCGGCTTCGTCTCGGCACCCAGGGTTTCCGTCACGACTCCGGCCTCCTCGTCGACAGTACTGACTTGCTGCCGTCCCGCACCGCGAGCCGGTGCGGGACGAGCGGTCGGGCTGCGGTCAGGCCCCGACCTCGAAGCGGGCGAACCGCTTCACGGTCACGCCGGCCTCGTCGAGCACGGCCTTCACGGTCTTCTTGCTCTCCTGGACCGACGGCTGCTCCAGCAGGACCACGTCCTTGAAGTACCCATTCAGCCGACCCTCGATGATCTTCGGCAGCGCCTGCTCCGGCTTGCCCTCCTCGCGGGCGGTCGCCTCGGCGATCCGGCGCTCGGTCGCGATCGTCTCGGCCGGCACCTCGTCGCGAGTGGTGTAGAGCGGGCGCATCGCGGCAGCCTGCATCGCGGCACCGCGGGCGGCTTCGAGACTCTCGCCCTCGAACTCCACCAGCACGCCCACCTGGGCGGGCAGATCGGCGGCGCGCTTGTGCATGTACGCGGCGACCTTGCCCTCGAACAGCGCGACCTTGCCCAGCTCGATCTTCTCGCCGATCACGGCGGCGAGGGACTCGATGTTCTCGGCAACGGTCTTGCCGTCGGCCAGCTGCTCGTTCAGCAGGCTCTCCACGTCGCCCACCTTGCTCGCCGCGGCGTGCGTGACGATGTCGGCGGCGAGCTGCTGGAACTGCTCGTTCTTCGCGACGAAGTCGGTCTCGCAGTTGAGCTGGACCATCGCGGACTCCGCAGCGGCCACCAGGCCGTTGCTGGCGGAGCGCTCGGCGCCCCGCTTGGCGGCCTTGGCGGCGCCGGTCACCCGGAGCACCTCGATGGCCTTCTCGAAGTCGCCGTCGGTCTCCTCGAGCGCCCTCTTCGCGTCCATCATGCCCGCGCCCGTGGTGTCGCGGAGCTTCTTGACGTCAGCGGCGGTGTAGTTCGCCATTCCTCGTTCTCTCGTCTTGTCGGTGCGTCAGCGGGATCGGTCGGCTCAGGCCTGGGCCTCGTCGGCCGTCGGTGCCTTGTCGGCCTTCGGGGCGTCGGCGGGCACGATCGGCGTGTCGTCGGCCTTCGCGATCGTCTCGGCGACCGCGCCGGACTCGGCCAGCGGAGCCACCTCGGCGGCCGGGGCCTCCGTGGTGGGGGTCTCCGCGGCGGGGGCCTCCGCGGGGGCCTGCGTGCCGGCGCCGGTCTGGCTCTCCAGCAGCTCCCGCTCCCAGGCGGCCAGCGGCTCCTCGGCGCCCAGTTCCTCGCCGGCCGCGGCAGCGCCCTGACCCGAGCGGGCCATCAGGCCGTCGGCCACGGCGTCGGCGACCACGCGGGTCAGCAGGCCGACCGAGCGGATCGCGTCGTCGTTGCCCGGGATCGGGAAGTCGACCTCGTCCGGGTCGCAGTTGGTGTCCAGGATGCCGATGATCGGCAGTTTCAGCTTGCGCGCCTCGTCGACGGCGAGGTGCTCCTTCTTGGTGTCCACGATCCAC
>DASTVQ010000086.1:0-2101 GCA_035759015.1 Kribbella sp. | reverse complement strand
CGCGGATCTCCTTATCTTGTACATCCGTGTCCAGGATATGCTACCGTCACTAACTTGGACATGGATGTACAAGATAAGGATCGAATCATGCATCACTCCCTGCAGGAAGCGCCGTCGGCGTCACTGACCGGCAGGCAGGCGCTGGCGGTCGCGGTCCTGGCCTGTGCGCAGCTCATGCTGGTCCTGGACGTGACGGTCGTGAACGTCGCGCTGCCTGACATCGCCACGAGTCTCGACCTCGGGCGTACGGCGACGACGTGGGTCATGACGGCGTACACGACCCTGTTCGGCGGGTTGGTGCTCGTCGGCGGGCGGGCCGCGGACCTCTTCGGCGCCCGGCGGGTTCTCGTCGCCGGGCTGGTGCTCTTCACCGGGGCGTCGCTGGCGTGCGCGCTCGCGCCCGGTGCCACCGTCCTGCTGGCCGGGCGTGGCGCGCAAGGCGTTGGTGCCGCCCTGTTGTCACCGGCCGCCCTGGCGGTGCTCCTCGCCCAGGTCTCCGGCGCTGCCCGTAGGCGAGCACTCACGGTCTGGGGATCGCTGAGCGCGGTCGGGACCGCGGTGGGTGTCTCCCTCGGCGGCATCCTGACCTCGACGCTCGGCTGGCAGTGGATCTTCGCCATCAACATCCCGATCGGTGCGGCGATCCTGATCGCACTGCCTCTGGTGACCTCGCGGGTCGCCGGCTCGCCGGCTCGGCTCGATCTGCCCGGTGCGGCCCTGGTGACCGGCGGTACGGCGCTCGTCGTCTACGGACTGGTGGGCGCCGGCAACGTCGGGTGGAGCGACAGGCTCACGGTGGGTTCTCTCGCGGCAGGCGTCGCGCTGTGGATCCTGTTCGGTGTCGTCGAGAGCCGTGGCCGACAGCCCATGCTGCGCGTGTCATTGCTGCGTGAGCGACCGGTCGTCGCCGGTGCCTTCCTGATGATCGTCGCGACCGGCCTGATGGTCGGCAACTTCTTCGTCGGATCGTTCGCGCTGCAACGCGCGTACGGGGACGGCCCGCTGCGCGTCGGGCTCGAGTTCCTCCCGGTCGCCGTCGGCGTCGCACTCGGTGCTCACCTCGCCGGTCACCTGCTGGAGCGCGTGCCGGCCCGATGGGTTGCCACCACCGGCCTCTGTCTGGCCGCGGCGGGAGAGGGTGCCGTCGTGCTCCTGGGTGACGGCCGGGCGATCCTCGTTGGCGGCCTCGCCCTGTCCGCGCTCGGGATCGGCGCCGTGTTCGTCACTGCCTTCACCTCCGCCCTCGCCACGGCGAGCGCCGCTGAAGGGGGTCTGCGATCTGCGGTCGTCAGTACAGCGCACGAGCTCGGCGGTGCGTTCGGAGTGGCGCTGTTGTCGACGATCGCCGGCTCCGTGCTGGTCGCTGCGCACCCGCTGCCCGGCGACTTCTCGACCACGTTCGGCGTCGCGGCACTCATTGCCGCGGTTGCCGCCGTCCTCGCCGCCGTCATCGTTCCCGCCGTACGGCGGGGTGGTACGGGCGCGCACCACCACTAGTCATCACAAATGTCGTTCATCGAACCGAAGGGCCGAACGTGTCCGCACCGTTCATCCACATCACGACCCGTCGAGTCACCCCCGAAGGGCGCGGCGAGCTCTACCAGCCGTTGCAGCGGCTGGACAGCGGCTTCGCGAGTACCGATGGCGAAGAGGAGGTAGCCGGCCGATGACTGCCGGAACTCTGCCGGAGCACACCACCCCCGGCGCTCCACCCGGGGAGACGCGGCGGGCGCACCTGGCCGTGCGTCGTCCGAGACTGGTCCTTGTCGTGGCGGTGATGCTGGCCGTGCTCGGAGGCCTCGCCGCGGGGCCGGCGTTCGACCGGCTCGCCGCCGGAGGATTCGACGACCCCGGCAGCGAGTCGACGCGAACGGCGAGGCGTATCTCCGCGGACCTGGGCGTGCAGGCTCCCGACGTACTGGTCCTCTACTCGAGTGACGACAAGACTGTCGACGATCCCGGCTACCGCTCCGCGGTCGAAGAGGTCACGGCCCGGCTGCGCACGCACCCCGAGGTGCGCGGCGTCGAGGGATTCTTCGATCGCTCTGCGCCTGCGTACGTGTCACCTGACAAGCGCCAGACCTACCTCGCGATCCGGCTC
>DASTVQ010000085.1:0-13325 GCA_035759015.1 Kribbella sp. | reverse complement strand
GGCGGTTTTGGACCGATCGATCCGGATGCTGGCGGCGGCGGAGGGGGAGGGGGAGGGGGAGGGGGAGGGGGTGGTGATCTGTCCGTGGCGGAGGAGATATCTTGACGTCAAGGAAAATCTGATGAGGGGAAGTCGCACGGCCATGGCCAAGATCAAGGTGAAGAACCCCGTCGTCGAGCTGGACGGCGACGAGATGACCCGGATCATCTGGCAGTTCATCAAGGACCGCCTGATCCACCCGCATCTCGACATCGACCTGAAGTACTACGACCTGGGGATCGAGCACCGCGACGCGACCGACGACCAGGTCACGGTGGAGGCGGCCGAGGCGATCAAGCAGTACGGCGTGGGCGTCAAGTGCGCGACCATCACCCCGGACGAGGCCCGGGTCGAGGAGTTCGGCCTGAAGGAGATGTGGCGCTCGCCGAACGGGACGATCCGCAACATCCTCGGCGGCGTCATCTTCCGCGAGCCGATCGTCATCTCCAACATCCCGCGACTGGTGCCGGGCTGGACCAAGCCGATCATCATCGGCCGTCACGCGCACGGCGACCAGTACAAGGCCACCAACTTCAAGGTTCCCGGCGCCGGTGAGCTGACCATCACCTTCACCCCTGCGGACGGCTCCGAGCCGGTCCAGCACGTCGTCGCCGAATTCGGCGAGGACGGCGGCGTGGCGATGGGCATGTACAACTTCAACAAGTCCATCGAGGACTTCGCGCGGGCCTCGCTGTCCTACGGCCTGATGCGCAACTACCCGGTGTACATGTCGACGAAGAACACCATCCTCAAGGCCTACGACGGCGCCTTCAAGGACATCTTCCAGCGGGTCTTCGAGGAGGAGTTCAAGGCGGACTTCGACAAGGCCGGCCTGACCTACGAGCACCGGCTGATCGACGACATGGTCGCCGCCGCGCTGAAGTGGGAGGGCGGTTACGTCTGGGCCTGCAAGAACTACGACGGCGACGTCCAGTCCGACACCGTCGCGCAGGGCTTCGGCTCGCTCGGCCTGATGACCTCGGTGCTGATGACGCCGGACGGCAAGACCGTCGAGGCCGAGGCCGCGCACGGCACCGTCACCCGGCACTACCGCCAGCACCAGGCGGGCAAGCCGACGTCGACCAACCCGATCGCATCGATCTTCGCCTGGACCGGTGGCCTGAAGCACCGCGGCAAGCTGGACGAGACCCCCGAGGTCACCGCGTTCGCCGAGGCCCTCGAGCAGGTCTGCGTGGAGACCGTCGAGGAAGGCAAGATGACCAAGGACCTGGCGCTCCTGGTCGGCCCGGAGCAGCCGTGGCTGACCACCGAGGAGTTCCTCGCCGCGCTCGACGACAACCTGCAGAAGAAGGTCGCCAGCCTCTGAGCGCAGGCCCGGTGGTTCTCGACAGATCGACGGACCGTGGCCCGGGGCCACGGTCCATCGATCTGTCCGGGACGCCGTCAGCGCTCAGGACAGCAGGATCAGAGCGGTGTAGGCGACCGGCGCCGCGAAGACGACCAGCATCAGCCAGGCCATCAGCTTGTGTCGGGGCTTGGCGCTGTTCAGGGACGACGCGAACTCGACCAGCGCACCTTCCTCGGTGTGCCGGCTGAGTCCCATCCGTCTCGCCTCGTCCGGGCGGGTGTCGGGCCGTTCGTCCGCGACCGCCTCGGGTGGGATGCCGAAGTGGGCGGGCCCGGCCGGCTCGAGATCGTCGCGCTCGGAGTACATCCGACCTCCCGGTGGCTGCTGGGAGCTCGAGCCGACTCCACACGGGTCAGGCTCGAGCAACTGACCCCATCGTCCCACCGATGCGCCAAGACGTCGGCCCAGCTCGTCCAGACGCAGTCGAGATCCTGGCCGGTCAGTTACGGCCGAAGTCCTGGACCCAGCTGCCGTTGCCCCATTCGGACTTGACCTGTCCCGGATCGTAACCAATACCTATCTTGTTGTAACTGCAGTTCAGGATGTTCTTGCGGTGGCCGCTGCTCTTCATCCAGCCGTCGAACACCGCCTGGGCGGAGGTGTAGCCGACGGCGATGTTCTCGGCCATCGCCGAGCCGCGGAAGCCGGCGGCCTCCATCCGGTCGAACGGGGACTTGCCATCAGGGTTGTTGTGGTCGAAGAAGTGCCGCCGGACCATGTCCGAGGCGTGCTCCCCGGCCGCCTCGACCAGGCTGCTCTCCAGGCTGAGCGGGCGGCAGCCCTTGTCCTGCCGGGCGGCGTTGGTGAGGTCGAGGACCTGGCGCTCCAGCGCGCTGGAGCCGCCGCCCGTTGGAGCGGTCGTCGTGGGCCGGCTCGGCTTGGGCTTGGTGGTGGTCCGAGGCGTGGCCGGAGGGCTCACCGTGACGCTCGCCGTTGTCTGGCGTGTGGTCACCGGAACACTGCTGGTCGTGCCGGTCGGGCTCCCGACCGGTGTCCCGCTCGTCGTGGTGCCGTCGGCGGAGGTGGTGGTGACACCCGGCGAGCCGATCGTTGCGTCGGGCCCGACGCTCAGCGCGCCCGGTGCGGAATTGCCCTCGGAGACGTGCAGGACCTTGGCCGGCTCGTCGGCGGTGCTGGAGCCATCGTTCGATGTCATCACCCAGACGACCGGCCCGACGGCCAGGAGTACCGAGAGTGCGCTCACGACAGGGCCGATGAGCCCACGTCGTGGCGCTGAGCCGCGGTGCCGCCCAGGGGTTGGCGAGTCGGTCATCGGTGCGCGAATCCTCTTCGATCGTCGTTCCGTGCGGGCCCCGTGGTTACCGAATAGAGACCTTAGCGGATGAAAGGACCGGTGCAAGACGTCGGTGGACAGCCATAACCGACCTCTGACATTCCCGCGCACCTCGATGGGGCAGGGTCACCGCCTCAACGGGAGCGGGCGATGACGATGTCGGCGACAACCTTCCAGCCCAGGCTGCGGTACAGCCGCAGCCCGTCCCTGGAGGCGATCAGGATGCCTCGTTTGGCGCCCTGTGCGGCGGCAGCCTCGACCAGCGCGGCCATCACCGCGCTGCCGAGTCCGCGCCGCCGGTGGGCCGGGTCCGTCTCGATCCGGTCCGCGACCGCGTCCTCGCCGATCACCGCCATCCGGCCGCTGGACACGACCGCTCCGTGCAACGTGGCGCGGGTGATGATCACGTTGGACTCGAGCTCGGACATCAGCGTGTAGCGATCGTGCAGCTTCAGGGCCGGCTGTTCCGACAGCTGGATCGTCATCAGCCAGTCCCGGTCGCGCTGCACCTCCAGGCCGAGGTCTTCGAGCTGCTCGACCCGGGCGTCACGGTCGAAGGTGGCCAGTGTGATGTAGCCGGCTCCACGCCCGCCGCCCGCGGCCCGGGCCAGCGCGGCCGCCCGCTCGACGCGCTCAGGCTTGTCGTCAGCGTCCAGAACCACGTACTCCATCGCGCGGCCTTCCTCGCCCGCGCGAATGGTCAGGATGCCGTCGTTGTCGTCCTCGACGACGGTCCAGCCTCGTGACAGGGACCACCCGGCCTGCCAGCGGCGTACCAGTTCCTCACGCTCTCGCACCCGACGATTCAATCAGTCGGACGGCCTGGGGGCGAGGGGAAAGGAGCGGCGTCGGTTGCCAATCGGTCGAACAGCAGCAGATCTTCACGGCTGCCGTCGCGGCGCACGCCGGCCTCCCGCCACGCTCCCGCCCGCCGGAATCCGTTGGCCAGGGCAACCTGCTGTGAGGCCGCCACGGCGGCGGTCAGGATCAGCCGGTGCAGCCCCAAGCCGCCACTGTCGATCGGCGTGAAGGCGTGCCGGACGACCAGGTCCACGGCCGCCGTCACGACGCCACGACCGCGCGCCTCGGGATGAGCCCAGTAGCCGATCTCACCCGAGCCGCTGCGCGGATCGACGACTCCCACGTTGGCCAGCATCCTGTCGGCGGCGGATCGGCGACGACCCAGGCGACCCGCTCGCCCGACGCTGCCAGTTCCTGCCTGCTCGCGACGAACGCCTTGGCATCATCGATGGTGTACGGCGACGGCAGGCTGGGCAGCCAGTGCTGCGTCCGTGGATCGGCACCACGCTTCCACGATCCTGGCGACGTCGGACGCGCGGTGCGGGCGCAGGCGGACTTCTCGCTCCAGTAGCAGTATGTGGGGGAATCGCACACCGATCAGTCCGTGACCAGGAGGTCGAAGCCGAGCAGGTTGTCGTAGCCGCCGTCGCGGCGGGGGTTGGCTGCTCTCTCGGCACCGGTCGGGACGAAACCGTTGGCGAGCGCGACGTGCGCGGAGGCGGTGTTGCCCTCGGCAGCGAACAAGGTGAGCCGACGCCGGCCGAGGCCACCCTCCTCGACGGGCCGGAACGCGTGCTTGACCGCCAGGCCCACGGCCGCGGTCATCACGCCCCGGCCGCGCGCTTCCGGGTGCGACCAGTAGCCGACCTCACCACTGGTGGGATCGATCCGGTTGGCCAGATCGAAGATGCTGACGTTTGCGAGCAGCTCGTCGGTGTCCGGGTCCGCCACCACCCACGAGACGCCCTCGCCGCTGGCCGCGTTCTCCTGCCGGCTCTCGATGAAGCCCTCCGCGTGCTCCAGCAGGTACGGCGACGGCAGGCCGGCCAGCCAGTGCTGGGTCCGCTCGTCGCCGCAGGCCTCGGTGACTCGCTTGGCGTCGGTGACCCGGAACGGCCGCAGCCGGAGGCCGTCGCCCTCGATCACCGGCACCTCCCACCAGTGGCCCTGCGGTTGCCGGTCGTCATCCCGGGCGATCGAGGCGACCCACTCGTCACGCCGCACGCCACGAGCCAGTCCGCCGCCGGGCACCTGGACCAAATGCCGGAAGCCGTTCTTCCAGGCGACCCGGCGGGAGCCCCAGTTGCCGACCAACGCTCGCCAGGTCACCCGGTCCCAGCCGAAGCCGTCGAACGCGTGCGCGACCACCAGCCGGACGGCGCGGGTCATCACGCCCGCGCCCCGCGCCCAGGGCCCGAGGCCGAAACCGATCTCGCCCGCGTTGCCCTCCCCGTCCCGCAGGTCGATGCTGCCCGCGAACCGGCCGTCGTGCTCGATCGCCCAGCCCCAGAATCCGCCGTCGCGCCAGCCGGCCGGGATGTGCTCGGTGAGGAAGTGCTCGGCGTGCTGCCGCTCGTAGGGCACCGGAACCGTCGTCCAGCGCTGCATCTCCGGGTCCTGGCACATGGCCAGCGCCGCTGGGATGTCGTCTGTCGTGTGCGCTCGCAGGGTGACCACGCCGTCTGTCAGCACCGGGACGTCCTCGGGAAATCGCATGCCTCAGCCTGTCAGCGGCCGGGGTCGGGCGGCAACGCGAATTCGGCCCGCGACGGCCTCTCAGTGAAGCGGTTTACCAGTCGTCCCGCGGTGGGTAGATTCCGGGAAACCGCCTTCCGTCCGAGGAGTGCCGATGGCCCTGAAGCACGCACTGGTCAAGGAACTACTTGGAGCCGGCGTGGAGCCGGCACCGGAACCTGTCGGCCTGACCCGCCTCGTGGGCGAGGAACGAGCTTCCGTTGGCACGTGGGTTCGTGGTGGCACGCTCGACGGCTATGCGGTGGTCGCCCAGCGTCGCGGCGGACCGGCGTCACCGCTGCAGGCGCGGAAGTCCTGGTTCTGCCTCGACGAGTACGCCGTGGCGCTCGGTGCGGGCATTACGGCTCCCAGCGGATACGCCGTCGAGACCATCGTCGACGATCGCGACCTGCCGGCCGATGGCGCCGGCCAGGTGCTGGTCGACGGCGTCGCTCGGGCCAGTGAGCTCAGCGAGTCGGCCACGGTCCGCGCAGCACGATGGGCCCACCTGGAGGGTGTGGGCGGTTACGTGTTTCCCGGACGTGCCAGGCTGCAACTCCGGCGCGAAGCTCGGACCGGCTCCTGGCCGGCGGTCGACCAGATCGGCTCAACCACCCGGAGTCACCTCACTATGCGGATCGACCACGGCTTGGGCCCCAGCTCAGCGTCGTACGGGTATCTAGTGGCGCCGGGCGCCGGCGCGCGCCGGACGGCGGTGCTTGCGTTCAGTCCCAGCGTGCGGATCCTGCGGAACACGGCGGCCGCGCAGGGGATCGGTTGGCGCGACCTGACGATGGTGAGCTTCTGGCAGTCCGGAACGTTGGACGGCATCACCGTCGACGCACCGTGCTCGCTGATCCAGCGCCGCCGCGATCACACTCTCGAGCTCGCGGTCTCCGACCCGGCGCAGATCTTCACGAGTGTGCGCGTCCGGGTGACCGGCGCACGGAAAGCCGCCCAGCTCGACGAGGGCGTGACGATACGACGCCGCTGGGGGTACGTCGAGCTCACGGTTGAGCTCGGCGGCTCGGCGAGAACAAGCCGCCGAGCGGTCCTGACCTGCTAGGCCGGTCGCTCGCCGTTCGCCGCTGTGGAGTCGGCGGCGGGCGGGGTGGCCTGTGGATGCGAGAAGGGAACCAGGAAACGGTGGGGCGGCAACGGCCTCGGGCGCATTAGGCTGTCAGATGTGAACGCGAGTGAGGCGAGCGGCGAACCGTCCCGGGGCCGGGGCGGCCAGCTCGCGGCACAGCGCCAGGCCACGATCGTTGCCGAGGTCAACAGCCGGGGCGCGATCACGGTGGCCGAGCTGGTGGACCGGTTCGGTGTCTCCGACATGACGATCCGGCGCGACCTGGACGCCCTGGACTCCAGCGGCCTGCTGCACAAGGTGCACGGCGGCGCCACCTCGGTCGATCTGCGCAGCGCGCACGAGCCGGGTTTCGACGCCAAGCTCACCCAGGAGTCGGGCGCGAAGCAGGCGATCGCCGCCGAGGCGGCCCGCCGCGTCCAGCCGGACAGCGCGATCGGCATCGGCGCCGGTACGACGACGTACGCGCTGGCCCGGCAACTCCTCCGGGTCGAGAACCTGACGGTGGTCACCAACTCCGCGCGGATCGCGGACGTGTTCCACGGCAACGCCCGGTCGGACCGCACGGTCGTCCTGATCGGCGGCATCCGGACCCCCTCGGACGCGCTGGTCGGCCCGATCGCGACGGCGGCGCTGCAGTCGCTGCACCTGGACATGCTCTTCCTCGGTGCGCATGGCGTCGACGCCGAGCATGGCCTGAGCACCCCCAACCTGATGGAGGCCGAGACGAACCGGGCCTTCATCGCCGCGAGCCGCCAGGTCGTGCTGGTCGCGGACCACACCAAGTGGGGCACGGTCGGGCTGAGCACCTTCGCCGGCTGGGGCGACGTGGACCTGGTGGTCACCGACGCGGGACTTCCGAACCCGGCGCGCAAGGCGATGCGCGACACCGGATGCGAGCTGGTCATCGCTTCATGAGCTCGCCGCTCGGCCGGCCTTACTGGGTCGCCTGGATCGCCGCGTCCGTCTCGTTCATCGGTGACGGCATCACCTTCGGCGCGCTGCCGTTGCTGGCCGCGTCGATCACCCGGGACCCGCGGGTGGTCTCGTTGAGCGAGGCGGTCGCCGGAGCGGGTTGGTTGCTGCTGGGCCTGGTGTCCGGCGTCATGGTCGACCGCTGGCGCCGTACGTCGACGATGTGGATCGTGGACACCGCCCGCGCGGTGCTCGCCGGGTGCTTCGCCGCCCTGGTGCTGGCCGACCTGCAGACGATCCCGATCCTGCTGGTGTTCGGTTTCGGGCTCGGTCTGCTCGCGCCGTTCTTCGACAATGCGTCCTCGGCGGTGGTGCCGGACCTCGTCTCGGCGGACTCCCTCGAGCGGGCGAACGGCTACCACCAGGTGTCCATGCTGATGCTCGCCACCCTGATCGGGCCGCCACTCGGCGCCGCCCTCTTCGTCTGGAACCACGGCCTGCCCATCCTCGTGGACGCGATCACCTTCGCCGTCGCCGCCGTACTGGTCTGGTCCATGCGGTACGCCGCGCCGAGGCGAGAGCGATCCCCGGACCGCCACCTGGGCCGCGAGCTGGCGGAGGGCATGACGTACCTGTGGCGGCACAAGCTCCTTCGCTCCCTCTGCCTGCTTCTGCTGGTGGTCAACGCGGTCGGCGCCGGCATCGTCGCGATCCTGGTGCTGTATGTCCTCGAGGTGCTGCACCTGCCGGAGGCAGGCTTCGGCTGGCTGGTCGCGATCTACGCCGTCGGTGGGGTCGGGGGAGCGGTCCTGGCCCCTCGCCTGTCGAAGGTGCTGCCTGTCTTCGTCAGCGTGCAGTCAGCCATGGTGATCTCCAGCCTGGCTGTCGTCGGGTTCGGTCTGCTGGGATCGCTTGCGCCGGTGGCCATTGCCGCGATCGCGCTGGGATTCGCCTCGTCGTGGTGGAACGTCGTGACCATCAGCCTGCGGCAGCGCATCGTGCCGAAGGAGCTGCTCGGCCGGGTCACATCCGTCTACCGGATGGTTGCCTTCGCCGCCGCTCCGCTCGGTGCCGTCGGCGCGGGCTTCCTTGCGCACCGCACCGACCTGCGGACGCCGTACCTGGCCATGGGCCTCCTCCAGCTGGTTGCCACGCTGGCCTTCGCCCCGATGATCCGGAGCCAGCTGAAAGCACTCCACCTCGCTCCGGCCGCGGCCTAGGCCTGGAGGCTCGAGCCGGTCAGGACACGCGGCTTGCGCCGGCGGAGGGGTCGGCTGCCAGGGCGCCCGGGGCGGTGAAGCCGTTGTCCGCAAAGGCTTTCTCGATCGCGGCCAGTACCGTGTCGGCCGCGGACGCCTCGACCAGCGCGATGATGCAGCCGCCGAACCCCCCGCCGGTCATCCGCGCACCGAGCGCGCCCGCGGCCAGGGCCGTTTCCACCGCGACGTCCAGCTCGGGGACCGTGATCTCGAAGTCGTCGCGCATCGACTCGTGCGAGGTCGTGAACAACGGTCCCACCTCGCGCAGCCGCCCGGCGCGCAGCAGTTCAACAGCCACCTCGACCCGGTGGATCTCGGTGACCACGTGGCGGACGCGTCGGCGTACGACGTCGTCGGACAGGCGGGCCAGCGCGTCGTCCAGGTCGGCGCCCGTGATGGACCGCAGGGCCGGTACGCCGAGCTCGGCCGCGGCCTGCTCACAACTCTTCCGACGCGCGGCGTACTCGCCATCGACATGCCGGTGCGGCGCCTTGACGTCGATCACCAGCAGTTGCAGCCCATCGGCAGCGGGGTCGAACGGGATCTGGTCGGTCGACATCGCGCGGATGTCGAAGAACAACGCATGGCCTGCCGTGCAGCACATCGAGGCCATCTGGTCCATCAGCCCGACGGGCGCGCCGACGTACTGGTTCTCGGCGCGTTGCGCGAGCCGGGCCACCTCGTCCGGAGCGACCTCGAGGTCACGGAGGCCGAGCAGGGCTACGGCGGTCGCGCAGAGCAGGGCTGCTGACGAAGAAAGGCCGGCTCCCGTCGGCAGATCCGAGTCGACCAGCAGGTTGGCGCCTCCGATCGGGTGGCCGGCCTCGCGCAGCGCCCATGCGGCACCGGCCGGATATGCGGCCCAGTCGTCGACCGAGCCAGGAGCCAGCGAGTCGAGGGAGAACTCGACAACACCGTCGTGCTGGGTCGACGCCACCGCCAGTACGCCGTCGGTGCGCGCGCCGGCGGTCATGAGGATGTGCTGCGGCAGCGCGATCGGAAGCACGAGGCCGTCGTTGTAGTCGGTGTGCTCGCCGATCAGGTTGACCCGGCCGGGGGCGCGCCAGACACCGTCGGGCCCGGCGCCGAAAACCTCCGTGTAGGTGGTCACGAACCAACCTTTCGCAGCGTCTCGGCCACGTCCTCGGGCCGGGTGTCGGAGATGAAGGCGCCCATCGCGGACTCCGAGCCGGCAAGGTACTTGATCTTGTCCGCGGCCCGGCGGATGGACAGCACCTCCAGGTGCAGGTAACCCAGCTCGCGATCGATCCGGACCGGGGCCGGGTGCCAGGCGGCGATGTAGGGGAGCGGATCGCCGTACAGGCCGTCGAGCCGGCGGAGCACGTCCAGGTACAGCTCGGCGAAGGCGTCGCGCTCCTCGGCCGAGAGCGTGGCGATGTCCGCGACCTGGCGGTGCGGGTAGAGATGCACCTCGACGGGCCAACGGGCGGCCTCGGGGACGAATGCCGTCCAGGTGGAGTTCTGCGCGACCACCCGGGTGCCGGCCTGACGCTCCGCGGCCAGGATATCTGCGAACAGGTTGCTGCCAGCAACCGCCTGGTGCTCGCGGGCCCGGGTCAGCTGGGTCTTGATCCGCGGCGGCAGGAACGGGTATCCGTAGATCTGGCCGTGCGGGTGGCTCAGCGTGACGCCGATCTCGCGGCCCCGGTTCTCGAACGGGAAGACGTACTCGATGTCGCTGCGCGCGCTCAGGTCGGCCGTCCGGTCCGCCCAGGTGTCGACCACCAGGCGCGCCTGGGCCTGCGAGAGATCAGTGAAGGACTTGGCGTGCTCGCTGGTGAAACAGACCACCTCGCACCGACCCGACCCGGCGAACGACGGGAACCGGTTCTCGAACACCGCCACCGCGTAGTCGGAGTCGGGTACCTCCGTCGGGTTGCCCGGCTTGCTCGGGCACAGCGGGCACTGGTCCGCCGGAGGCAGATAGGTCCGGGTGTTGCGGTGGGTGGCGTAGGTGATGACGTCACCGGTCAGCGGGTCGGTCCTCAGCTCGACCTGCGGCTTGGGCTTCGGCAGGCCGCGGGTGTCGCCTGCCGGTACTCGATCAGGGGCGTCGGCGGGATCGAAGTAGAACAGGTCCCGACCGTCCGACAGCGAGGTGTCCGTCCGGCGGGTGCCGCGGGTTGTGTTCATCGACCGACTTCCTGCTCCAGGAGGCAAGACCGAACAGCCCTGCCATGGACGATCATAAGTCAACATATTCGAACATGCACGTGGGAGCCCCCACGGCTACGCTGGACCGATGGACGACGTACACCGAAGCCCGCGTCCTCTCTGCCTCACCAGGAGAGGACGCTAGGAATCCGCCCGTCATGAACGAGACCCTGCTCAACATCGTTCTCATCGTCGTCTTCGTGCTGATCGGTGGGATTTTCGCCGCCGCTGAGATGGCCCTGATCTCCCTGCGGGAGAGCCAGCTCAAGTCGATCGCCCAGCGTGGCAAGCGCGGCGAGACTGTCGCCCGGGTCGCCGCGAACCCGAACCGTTTCCTGTCCGCCGTGCAGATCGGCGTCACGCTGATGGGCTTCCTGTCCGCTGCCTTCGGTGGCGCGACCCTGGCCGACAGCCTGTCGCCGCACCTGCAGGGTCTCGGTCTGCCCGCGTCTGTGGCGGACCCTCTTTCGCTGGTGCTGATCACGATCGCCATCTCCTACGTCTCGATCGTGCTCGGCGAGCTGGCCGCCAAGCGTCTCGCGCTGCAGCGGGCCGAGACCGTTGCTCTCGGCCTGGCACCCCTGGTCGACCGGATCGCCTCGGCCGTCCGGCCGGTGATCTGGCTGCTCTCCAAGTCGACCGACCTGGTGGTCCGCGGGCTCGGCGGCGACCCGAACGCCAACCGCGAGGTGATGACCGACGAGGAGCTCCGTGACCTCGTCTCGGGGCACGAGTCGCTCGGCGAGGAGGAGCGCCGGATCGTGGACGACGTCTTCGAGGCCGGCGGCCGGCAGTTGCGGGAGCTGATGCTGCCGCGAACCGAGGTGGATTTCGTCGACGCGGAGATGCCGGCGTACAAGGCGGTGAAGTTCGCGGCGGAACGGCCGCACTCGCGCTACCCGGTGATGAACGGGTCGGCCGACGACATCGTCGGCTTCGTGCATGTGCGCGACCTGTTCGACCCGGCCGTGGCCAGCCGCTCGGTCCGGGTCGGCGACCTGGCCCGGGACGTGCTGATGCTGCCCGACACCGCAAAGCTGCTGCCGACGCTGACCGAGATGCGCCGCCGCAGCACCCACCTCGCGATCGTCATGGACGAGTACGGCGGCACCGCCGGCATCGTCACCATGGAGGACCTGGTCGAAGAGCTCGTCGGCGACATCAAGGACGAGTACGACGAGGAGGCGGCCGAGACGACCCGGTTGCGCAGTGGCGACGTCGAGGTGGACGGCCTGCTCAACCTGGACGACTTCGCCGATGAGACCGGCGTCGAGCTGCCCGACGGGCCCTACGAGACCGTCGCCGGATTCCTTGCCGCGCAGCTGGGCCGGGTCCCGTCCGTCGGGGACGAGGGCGCCGTCGACGGCTACAAGCTCACCGTCACCGAGATGGACGGCCGACGCGTCGCCCGCGTACGCGTCCATGTCGTCAAGCCGGGCTCCGACGACGAGGCGATGGGCCCGGACACTCCCACCGAGGCCCCGAGCTGAGCCATCGGCGCCGCCTGAAGGACCGTGGCGCCCACGATCCTTCGGACGCAAAGTCAGGCGGAAGCGGGTTCTGCCGCTGCGGTCTCGGCCGCACCGGGGTCGGGGAAGAGCCGCAGCCGGGAGAGGACGAGCACGCCGCCGACGACGAAGCCGAGTCCTTGCACGACGAGGACCGCGATGATGCCGATCACATCGCCGAGCACCCCGGCGGCGCAGATGCCGACCAGCAGCGCGACTCCCTCGGCGGCGAACAGCGCGCCGAACACCCGTCCGCGGGACGCATCGTCGGTGAGACGCTGCACCACGGTCATGGCGCCCGCTATCAGGAACGCGCCGGGCAGGCCGACCAGCACCATGCAGACGAACGCGGGCACCAGGCTGTCCAGCACCAGCGGATAGCAGAACATCACCAGGTCGATCAGCCCGAACAGGACCGAGCCGACGCCCCACGCCTTCCCGGCCGAGATTCTGCCGCCGATCGCAGCCGCCACCAGGCCGCCCACGATCCCGCCGACCGCCTGCGACGACGTGATCAGCCCGTACGCTCTCCCGTCGCCGCCGAGCACGTTGCTCACGAAGGGCGCGAACAGCGTGCTCATCACGCCCTCGCCGACGCCGGTCACGAGCCCGAACGCGAACACCAGTCGCAGGGCCGGCCCGCTCATGCAGATGCGGATCCCCTCGGCCCACTCGGCCCGGATCCTGCTGACCGTCGAGCGCAGGCCGGACCGACGTCCGGCTGTCGTCGGAGCGTCAGGCACGGGTTGCTCGTCGGGCTCCTGCGGGACGGGTCGGTGGCGGACACGCATCAGCAGTACGACGGCAACCAGGAAGGTGGCGGCGTCGGCGAGCGCGAGCAGCGGCAGTCCGCCGAGTCCGGCCAGCACGCCACCGAGAGCCGCCCCGACCAGGCGGGCGATGTCGCTGGTCTGGCTGTTGAGGGCGTTCGCCGTCACCAGCTGGCGCGACTCCACCAGTTGCGGCACCAGAGACTGTTCGGCCGGCCTGAAGAACTGCTGCAGGCAGCTCTGCGCCAGCACGACGAGGTAGATCAGCCAGATCGTGCCGTCGTCTCGTACCAGGAGCAGCGGCAGGAGCACGAACGCGTGCAGCACATTGGTGATGATCATCGTCCGCCGCCGGTCCCAGCGGTCGACGAAGA
>DASTVQ010000084.1:0-121070 GCA_035759015.1 Kribbella sp. | reverse complement strand
ACCCGGTGGCCACAGGGCGCCGCTCCGAGCAACTCACCCAGAATCCATATACCTGAAAAGGACTAGTAGACCCTTTCAGGTATATGGATTCTGCCTCGTTGGCTCGTTGGCTCGTTGGCTCGTTGGCTCGTTGGCTCGTTGGCTCGTTGGCTCGTTGGCTCGTTGGCTCGTTGGCCGTGCCGGGGCGGTGGCCGGTAGGTGGGTGTTCTAGGGGTGGGAGCCGGCGCGCCAGAGGGACAGGGCGAAGCGGTCCTGGGAGTCGGTCCACCAGGCGGCCGGGCTGAAGCCCGCCTTGTCGAGCTCGGCTTCGACACCTTCGCGACGAAACTTCGCGGAGATCTCGGTGCTCAGCTCTTCGCCGGCGGCGAACCGGACCTCGAGGCCGATCTCCGGGATCAGCACGCTCATGTCGCGTTCTGCGCGCAGGTGCATCTCGATCCACTCGTTCTCCGCGTCCCAGACAGCCACGTGGCTGAAGGCGTCCACGTCGAAGTCGGCACCCAGCTGGCGGTTGAGGACGCGCAGCACGTTGCGGTTGAACTCGGCCGTCACGCCCGCGCTGTCGTCGTACGCGCGGACGAGGACGGCGGGGTCCTTGACCAGATCCGTGCCGAGGAGGAACCACTCCCCCGGCTCGAGGACGTCGCGGACGGAGGTGAAGAAGTCGGCGCGTTCGTCCGGCAACAGGTTCCCGATGGTGCCGCCGAGGAATGCGACCACGCGCGGTGCCTCGCCGGGGAGCCGGTCGAGGTGCTCGGTGAAGTCGCCGACCACGCCGTGCACGAGCAGACCCGGGTAGTCCGCCGTGATGGCCAGGGCTGCCTCGCGCAGAGCGGACTCGGAGACGTCCAGGGGGACGAAGGTGGACAGGGTGTCGTGGTCACGCAGGCCGTCAAGCAGCAGCCGAGTCTTCTCCGACGAGCCGGAACCCAGCTCGACGAGCGTGTGCGCACCGGTCAGCGAGGCGATCTCGCCCGCGCGGGCGACCAGGATCTCGCGTTCGGCCCGGGTCGGGTAGTACTCCGGCAGCCGGGTGATCTGCTCGAACAGCTCGCTGCCGCGGGCGTCGTAGAACCACTTCGGCGCCAGCCACTTCGGGTCGGCGGTGAGTCCGGCCCGCGCGTCGGCGCGCAGGGCGCGAGAGGCGTGGTCCGTGGTCAGGTGGACATCGATCTTGGGGTCGAGCAGGGTCACTGTCGTCCTTCCATCGGGAGATCCTCGGGGTATCGAGGTGCATCGAGCGGGGTCACCGCCAGGGTCGTTCTGGTGGCCACGAGCAACGACCGGTCCGGCACCGGCTCCCAACCGTCATCCGGAGCCCACGGCTCGGAGCTCACCGCAACCGAATCCGCCGTACGACGGACCCACAGGGAATGCGTCCAGGCGGTGGCGACGATCTGCTCGCCGTCGGTCAGCAAGAGGTTCAGCCGGGACTCCGGCGCGGTGGCAGCCACATCCATCACCACGGAGGCGACGGACTCGCGCGCCGTCTCACCGTCCGAGAGTCTGTTGTGCACCAGGAGCCACAGCAGCGCGGAGTCCATCGGGGCGTCCATGGTGAGCAGCTCGGACACGGGGAGCTGCTCGGCGAGCTTCTCGACCGATCCGGGCCAACCGGTGATCAGGCCGTTGTGGCTGAACAGCCAGCGCCCCTTGGTGAAGGGCGCGACCGCCTGCTCGGACAACGGCATGCCGACCGAGCCGTTGCGCAGCGCCGCCAGAACCGCACCCGAACGAATCGACCGGGCCAGTCCGGGGAGGGACTCGTCGGTCCAGATCGGCGCGTTCCGTCGGTACCGGACCGGCTGAGCCTCGGTGCCGTACCAACCAACGCCGAAGCCGTCGGCGTTGACCGAGCCGCCACCGCGCATGTCGGTCGGCGCCCAACTCTGCCGGTAGAGAGAGTTCGGCGGATCGATGACGAGCTCGGCCAGCGATACCGGTGGACCGAGATAGGCCAGATGACGGCACACGGCTCAGCCCAGCTCCTCGGGTCGTGGGTCGCGGGCGCAGCGGAAGCCGGCGAAGATCTGCCGCCTGATCGGGTAGTCCCAGTTCCGGAACGTCCCGCGCGCCACCACCTCGTCGGTGCCGAACGATCCGCCCCGCAGCACCTTGTAGTCGCTGCCGAAGAAGACCAGCGAGTACTCGTCGTACGGGAAGGCCCGGAATCCCGGATACGGCTTGAAGTCGCTGCTGGTCCATTCCCAGACGTCGCCGACCAACTGCTCGACGCCCAGCGGTGAGGCGCCGGCCGGGTAGGCGCCGACCGGCGCCGGACGGAGGTGGCGCTGACCGAGGTTCGCGTGCTGCGGGCCCGGGCTCTCGTCACCCCAGGGGAACCGTCTCGTCCGCCCAGTCGACGGATCGAACCGCGCGGCCATCTCCCACTCCGCCTCGGTGGGCAGCCGCTTCCCCGCCCAGGCCGCATACGCCTCGGCCTCGTAGAAACAGACGTGCAGCACGGGCTCGTCGAGCGGCAGTGGCTCGCGGTGGCCGAACCTGATCCGTACCCAGTCCCCGGAGGGCTCACGCTCCCAGAACCGCGGCACGACCAGCGAAGCCTTCTGACGGTGCGCCCACCCGGCCTCGGACCACCACCGTGGATCGTCGTACCCGCCACCGGTCACGAAGCCGAGATAGTCACCGTTGCTGACCGGCACAGTGTCGATCACGTACGGCGCTACGCGCACGGGATGCGCGGGTCTCTCATTGTCGAGGGCCCAGGGCTCGGTGGACGTGCCCATCAGGAACTCGCCTCCGGGGACGAGGACCTCGGCGGCGCGCAGCCGCCGGCCGGCGGGCGGCGCCGGTGCATCGAGCACGGGCGCGCCGATACGCAGCTGGTGCGTGGCGAGCATCGTCTCGTCGTGTTGCTGCTCGTGCTGCACGATCATGCCGAAGGCGAAGGCGTTGTCGACCAGCGGACGGCCGTCCAGCCGGACATGGTCGAGCACGTCCAGCACCTTGTCCCGCACCTCGCCGACGTACGCGCGGGTCTCGGCCGGTCCGAGCAACGGCAGCGACGGGCGATCCGCCCGGGGATGCATGAAGGCGTCGTACAGCTCGTCGATGTCCTGCCGGACGGGCTCGCGGCCGCCGACGTCGCGGACCAGCCAGAGCTCCTCCTGGTTACCGACATGGGCGTAGTCCCAGACCAGGGGCGACATCAGCCGAGAGTGCTGACGGACCAGGTCGTCGGTGTCGACGGCGTCGGTCAGCTGGACGGTCCGGGCTCGGGAGCGGCTCAGCTGCTCGGCGACGAAGGCACGCAGACCCTCGATGGACAGCTCGGACAGTTGGTGGGTCATGAGGCTCGCCTTCCATGGACTTCGTCGACGATGTAGTGCAGTCGGTTGCCGGTCTCGGTCACCAGGGCCGCGTCGGCACCGGTCCGGTCCAGCGCCGCTGTGCCCAGTGCGACCACATCCCGGGCCGACCGCAGCACGAGCTTGTCGGCCAACCCCTCGCGAGCGGCCGGGAACCACCGACCGGCAGCGGGCTCGGCGGCCGCAAGAGCCTGGTCGACCAGGTCCGGGTCGGACATCAACGCGGCCAGCAGCAGCGCCGGGGCGATCCAGCCGTCCTGCGGCTGCGCGTCGAGATAGCGCACCTCCAGGTAGCCGCGCGGGCGGACCGGCGGGAACAGCGTGGACAAGTGGTACCGGAGGTCGTCATAGGTGGGCCGGTCATCCGGCAGGGCACCCTCGGCCCAGGCGCCGAAGGTCAGCCCGGGCGGTGCATCCCAGGAACGGCCGCGGCGCAGGCAGAGCACCGGCGCCTCCATCGCGGTTCGGGCCCAGGCCGCGGCCGGGTCGCCATCCAGCTCGGGCGGTTCCGTGAAAGGCGCGCAGGTGCCGAAGGTGGCCTCGGTCCTGGCCGAGGCCCAGCCGGTGTCGATCCCGGCCCGGACCCTCGAGTTGGCGAACAGCGCCACCAAGGTCGGGCCGAGGGTGTGCAGGGCCCGCCAACGCGAGGCCGTCTGGCCGGGCTCGCCCGCATCAAGGCAGAGCTGCAAGCCGGCGGTGCTGCACATCATCCGCGGACCGTGCGGACCGAGTTGCTCGAAGGCACGCTCCATCGCGGCGTACCGGGGAACGGTGAGCAACCGCCTGGGAGGCCGGAAGGCGTCCATGCCGTACTCGCCGGTCACCAGGCCGGCTGAGTCGAGGAGGCCGGTCAGTTCCGCAGCGTCGGCGGTCGTGTCCTCGATCAGGCGAGCCACGGAGTCCGATGCCGGCCCGGAGATCTCCACCTGGCCACCAGGCTCGACCGTGACCAGGGAGCCCCGGCCCAGCGGCTTCTGCGGGCTGTCCGGGACCAGGGTGGGCGGCGCATGCACGCCCAGGGCCTTGCTGAGATCGGCGGCGTCCAGAGGCCGACGCGGATCATCCGCGTGATGCACGGTCCACTCCAGCTCGACGCCGTGCAGCCGCGGCGGCCCGTGCTTGAAGCAGACCATCGCAACATAGCCCTCCGCCTCCGCCCGGGAGCCGATGAGCGTTGTCGCGAGGCTCCGCCCGGACTCAGCCATGGTGCCTGCGAACATAGCTCGGCCCGGTGGGACGCTCAACGAACAGTGCCTTACCCCTCGATGACATGCCGAATATCGTGCCGGGAGCCACCGACAGTTTTCGCTCCGACCGCCGCCGCGACCTCCTGCGCAAGGGTGGAGACGGCCTGTTGCGACGGCCCGGTCACGGCCTAAGCCAGCCTTGGGCAGCCGCTGCAGGCGCTGACTCCGGGGAGGGCATAGATGAAGCAGCACGATGTGCGGACCGGCCGGTCCAGGTCGAGCCCGAACGCCTGCGCCGCGACCTGAGCGAAGGGTGCCTCCTCGGGAGCACGGAGTGCCCCCCGCAACTCGTCCTCGATCGCGCCCAGCCGCTGACGCGAGCTCAGCTTCACGCCCGGCTCGTACGTCTCGACGAAGGCGCGGCAGTGTGCGTCCAGCTGGACAGCCGCCTCGCCGAGCGGAACGACCCGGTCGGACAGCAGGGCGACCTCGGCCGGGAAGTGCGCGGCAGGGTGGCGCCGGAAGGCCAAGGACTGCGGCGACACATCCGGGGAGACACCCGTCAGTGCTGTCGCCAGGCCCGCGACCAGGGCCGGTACTCCGACGTACCACATGAGCACGAACATGGCGGCGACGTGCGCCGGTGGCTCGACGCCGTACTGCCGGCCGTACTCGTCGTGCAGGGTCTTGCGCCAGCCGGCGGTCGGGTCACCGCCCGCGCGCTGCTCGGCGAGCAAGGCCGCGCACGAGATCCAGTCCGGCCCGGGCGGACCGTCGGCGGTGCGGACCGACAGCCACGGGATCTCGCCGTCCAGCAGTCCCGCGAGGCGGCCGGCGGTGTAGGTCATCCCCTCAGCCTACGGTCGGGCACCACCACCGGCGCCCCGCCAACCTCCACCACACTCGCCCGTCGCGCCGACGGTGTTGTCGGAGACCACCGGCCCGGCCTGGAAGGACAACATCAGGCTGGAGGCCAAGGCGCTCGGCCAGGAGGACCTCGCGGAGCGGGAGATCAGCGCCTACGAGGCGGCCGCCAAGGCGACCGGCGTCGCGATCAAACGCGAAGGCGAAGAACCCGACCATCTCGGTGGTTCGACCTGGCCAAGACCTTCGGCGCCGACGCCCCCGCGAAGGGCTGATCGGCACTCGGTAGGGTCGAGCGCATGAGCTCTGCGGGTCTGGAACGCTGGCACGTCGGACCCTGGACCACCCGCGGCACGATGCCCGGCGAAGCCTTGCAGCCAGGCGTACGCCGGACGCCGGACGAGCTGAACTTCGATGTCCTCGGGTTGGCCCGGATCCTCGGTCGACGGTTGTCCGGACGCGAGGAGCTGCAGGTCCGGCTCTGGCAGAACGAGCTGCGCCCGACCCATACCCGGCCCTGCGGCGTCCATACGCTGGCGGATCCGGACAACGCCCGGCTGCTCGCAGGAACGGCCCGTGAGGCGTTCGCCTGGCTGGCCGAGCGAGCCCCCGCCGGCTACGAGTTCGTGCTGACGGATGCCGTCTATCTGCGGCCGCTGACCGACCCCTCAGCCGAGACCGTCGCGGTCGAAGGCGTGCTCCAACTGGCAGCTGAGCGGCAAAGGGCGGTGTCAGGTCCGTCGTCGACAGGTCGGGTGCCTCCCGGTCTGTCGGCGCGTCGGGTGCCGCCTGAGCTGCCGGCAGGTCGATTGGCTGCATCGCAAGTGCGCCGTTCAGCGGGCGGCTGGTTCGCGGGCGACGCCATCTGTAACTGGTCCGGCCCATACTCAACGGCCACGAAAGCCGTGGACACCGTGCGCGCGGCCCGGGTCGAGTTGATCGATCAGTTGCGGCGCGCCGGCTACAACGACCTCGCGGACACGCACCCGCGCTGGCCCGCTGTGCCGGTCTTCAGCTGATCACCAGCGCCCCCCTGAACTCATCAGGCTGCACCACTCCTACCGCTGTGGACCGTTGAGTCCTCGGCCGCTCCTCGGACACGCTCCGTCCGGATCGGCACGGCGCCCTCAGCCCTCCAGCCCTCCAGCCGTCCAGCCCTCCAGCCGGACGCGCCCAACTGTCGTTCGGGTTGCCTGAATGGGCGAGGTAAAGGGCGGCACCACTCAGCAGGCTGCAGCATCGGACACATGCAAGTCGAGATTCGGCACCCAGCTCACGGATCGGCGCGACTCGCTTTCGCCGACACGGACGGCCGGAACGAGCGCGGCACACCCACCTCGCACCCGATCAGGCAGCACCGTCCGCCGCACGACCTAGGAAACGCATATGCAAGACGCCATGCGATATCGAGTCGCAGATTCGTTTCGCCGCGCCGTCTGGGAAGCCCGCGTCCTGCATACGGACCGAGCTCACCCACCGACCAACGCTGCCTGACCATGTCCATGTCCATGTTCTCGCCCGGTGGCTGAGTCGAGGTCGAGGTCGTGCTCGTCACCGTGTCCCGGGCGAGGACCCCGGAATGCGAACAGCCAGGGAACATATCTGCAGGTCGCCATGCGAGATCGCATCGCAGATACGTTTCTCCGCCGCCTCGGCGCCACCGGAGCGCCGCCGACGCGGATCGACGCCTACCCGCCTTGGAGCGAGTGCGGGCCTGGTGTCCAGGTCGCCACGAAGTAGCCCACCCCGTATGGCGCCGCGTTGTAGGTGAGTTCGCCATGCCAGTCGCCAGACGAGGTCGCGCCGGCCAGCACCTGCCACGGCGCACGGCCGGCCGCCTGTAGCTCGGTGGCGAGGTTCGGGTCCAGTGCTGCGAGAGTTTCCGTGTCTGCTGCATCGAGAGCAGCCGCGACCGTGGCGTCGAAGATCTCTGCGCGCGGGTGGAGATGCGCGGGCGAGTGCTCGCTGCGCCGCGGCGAGCCGTCGCCCATCACCAGCAGAGCCACGACCGCTCCGCTTGCGTCGGCAGATCCGGCAAGCTCGCGGCCGAGCTGGGCGCACGCTCGTGGTGTTGCGCCGGTCGCAATTGTGACAGCTGTTCGCGGCAGACCTGCGGTGTTGCTCTGGAGGACCAACCAGTACCCGACCAGCAGGGACAGTGGCAGCCCCGGCTTCCCGGATCCGACCCTCACCCCTGGTGCGCCGTACGGGCCGAAGTCACCGCCTGCATCGGCGTCGTACCTGATGCCTGTCTCGGGGCCGGCGCCGACGACCAGCAGGGCATCCGGTTGGGCGTCGGCAAGCTGGTCGAGCGCGGCCAGGCAGCCGGCGCGGAGCCCGTCGAGCTCGGGCGCTGCGCCGCCCGCGATCTCTGGAACCAGCAACGGCGGGTGCGGGCAGACCGCGGCGGCGACGATGGGCACGGACTCCACCGTAGACGAGGGGTCAGGCGTCTCGGACATAGCGGATGAGCAGCGTGCCGTCGTCACCGGCCAGCACCTGGTGAGGCACCAGCCGCCGCAATCCCGGCGTCAGAGGACCGGCGGTGATGCGCCCGGCGCCCGGACCGGCCAGCAGCGGCGACACCGAGAGGCAGAGCTCGTCCACCAGATCGGCCGCGGTCAGGGCACCCAGCAACAGCGGGCCACCTTCGCAGAGGATCTGCGGCATTTCCAGGGCTACCAGCTGGGCCTTCACCGCGAGCGCATCGACCGCCTCCTGCCCGCAGATCACCACGTCGGCGACCTGAGACACGGCCTCCAATCGATCCGCCGGCGCGGCCGCGTGGGTGAGCACCAACGGCCGGACCGCCGATTCGGCCATGGCAGGACTGCCCGGGTCCAGGTCGAGCCGGCTCGTGACCACCGCCAGGCGCGGGTTGTCCGGCAGCCCGTGCTCCCGCCGCCACTGCTGCCGCGCCTTGGCCAGTCGGAGGCCGCTGTAGCCCTCGGCCCGCACAGTGCCGGCGCCGACCAGGACGACGTCGGTCAGCATCCGCAGCCGGCGGAACACCTCCTGGTCGTCCGGGGAGGACAGGGCGCCCGACAACCCACTCACCTCGACGGCACCGTCGATGCTGGCCACCATGTTGGCCCGCAGGTACGGCGTCGAGCGGTCCTCGACCTGGTAGGCCTGGATCAGCTCGGCATCGGTCAGCGCCGCCCCGGCAGCGGACAGCCGGCGGATCATGCCAGGCTCCTTCGGGTCCCGGCGGGCTGTGCGCTACCACGCAGCACTGCGATCAGGTCCAGCGCGTGGCGCGCCGCCCGGACGTCGTGGACCCGGAAGACCCGAGCGCCCAGCCAGGCGGAGACGCTCAAGGCCGCCAACGTCCCGGCGCCGCGGCTGCCGGGTGGAAGGTCCAGCGTCTCGCCGATGAAGTCCTTGTTGGACACCGCGACGAGAACCGGCCAGCCGGTGCCGGCGAGCTCGTCCACCCGTCGGGTCAGCTCCAGCGAGTGCAGCGTGTTCTTGCCGAAGTCGTGCGTCGGGTCGATCACGATCCCGTCCGGCCGGACCCCGGCCGCGAGCGCCCGATCCGCTAGCTCGGTGGTGGTCCGGATGACGTCGGCGACCACGTCGTCGTACGCCATCCGGTGCGGGTCGGTGCGCGGTGTCAGGCCGCCCACGTGGCTGCAGACCAGACCCGCACCACACTCCGCGGCGGCGACGGCGATCTCCGGGTCCGCGCCTGCCCAGGTGTCGTTGATCAGGTCCGCGCCGGCCGCGCCGACCCGGCGGGCGACACCGCTGCGGTAGGTGTCGACGCTGATCACGAGGTCGGGATGACGTGACCGGACCTCGGCGACGAAGTCCACCGTGCGCCGGAGCTCCTCCGCCTCGCTGACCGGCTCGCCGTACCCGGCCTTGACCCCGCCCACGTCGACCAGGTCGGCGCCGTCGGCCACGGCGTGGTCGATCGCCTCGAGCGCGGCAGCCGTGGCGTAAGTAGCGCCCCGGTCGAAGAAGGAGTCGGGGGTCCGGTTCACGATCGCCATCACGGCGAACTCGCCGGGGGCGAAGGCCCGCCGCCCGAGGCTCAGCACGCCTGGCTCACGTGCCCCCGTCGCGGCTCCCTCGTGGTCCTGCGTCACGCCGACGAGAGTAGCCGCCAGGCCGGGCAGGACCGCCGGTCGGCCGGGCCGGTTGCCCGAAGCCCTCTGCAAGACTTCCGCCACATGAGCACGTCCTCGACCCGGTGGTGATCCGCGAGGGTCGATACCAGGCACCCACCCGCCCCGGGTTCAGCGCCGAGCTGACCGCGGACACCCTGCGCGACTACCGGACCTGGGCGGCAAGATCTGGGTGGGACCGATCGACGAAGAGGAGAACCACGCGTGACGGATTTCGCGGGCCTTCGGGCCGTGGTGACCGGAGGGGCGTCGGGCATCGGACTCGCCGCGGCCTCGTTGCTGGCGGCCCGGGGCGCCCAGGTCGTCGTGCTGGACCTCAAGCCGGACGTGCCCGCACCGCTGACGGGAATCGCAGCGGATGTCAGCGACGACGAGTCCGTCCACGATGCCGTGGCCGCTGCCGCTCTGCACCTCGGCGGGATCGACGTACTGGTCAACAACGCCGGAATCGGCGCCCAGGGCACCGTCGCGGACAACGATGACGACGAGTGGCACCGGGTCCTCGACGTCAACGTCGTCGGGATGGCGCGGGTGACGCGTGCGGCGCTGCCGCACCTCAGGCGGTCCGAAGCCGCGGCGATCGTCAACACCTGCTCGATCGCGGCCACGGCGGGGCTGCCGAACAGGGCTCTGTACAGCGCCAGCAAGGGTGCCGTGCTGGCCCTCACCATGGCGATGGCGGCTGACCACGTCCGCGAGGGCATCCGGGTGAACTGCGTGAACCCGGGAACCGCCGACACCCCCTGGGTGGGCCGGCTGCTCGACGTCGCCGACGATCCGGCGGCGGAACGGGCACGGCTCGAGGCCCGCCAGCCGATGGGCCGGCTGGTCAGCGCCGACGAGGTCGCGCAGGCGATCGCCTACCTGGCCAGTCCGCTGTCCGGCTCCACCACCGGTACGGCACTCGCGGTGGACGGCGGAATGCAGAACCTGAGGCTCCCGGCGGTGCGGTCGTGAAGGTCTTCGACGCCTCCAACCGGATCGGGCTCGGTGGAGCTCCGCTGGGGAATCTGTTCAGCGCCGTCACCGATCAGGACGCGGCAGCGACCGTGCAGGCGGCCTGGGACGAGGGCTGGCGCTACTTCGACACCGCCCCGCACTACGGGCTGGGTCTTGCCGAGGAACGGCTGGGCGCCGCACTGCGGGACAAGCCGCGGGACGCCTACGTCCTGTCCAGCAAGGTCGGCCGAATCATCTACGAGGCCGACAGCCCGGCCGCTGACGACCAGGGCTTCGACGTGGTGACGACCCGGCGACGCCGCTGGGACTTCAGCCGCGACGGCGTCCTGCGCAGCATCGAGGACACGCTGCGGCGGATGGGGACCGACCGGTTGGAAGTGGTGTTCGTGCACGACCCGGACGACCACGAGCAGGAGGCGCTGAGGACAGCCTTCCCGACGCTGGCCGGTTTGCGCGACGAGGGCGTGATCGGCGCGATCGGCGCCGGCATGAACCAGACCGGGATGCTCACCCGGTTCGTCCGGCAGGCCGATCTCGACGTGATCATGCTGGCCGGTCGCTACACCGTGCTCGACCCGGACGGGCTGGACGACATCCTGCCCGCCTGCGTGGACAACGACGTGCAGGTGATCGCTGTCGGGGTGTTCAACTCCGGCCTGATGTCACAGCGCCGCCCGGCACCGGACGCGACGTTCAACTACGCCCCGGCACCCGCGGAGCTCCGGGCCAAGGTGGAACGGATCGCGGATGTCTGCGAGAGCCACGGCGTGACCTTGCCCGCTGTGGCCCTGCAGTTCCCGCTCGCGCACCCGGCCGTCGCGGGGGTCGCGGTCGGCTGTCGTACGGCGGCACAGGTCCACGCCAACGCCGGGCTGGCGCGGACCGCTGTGCCCCCTGCCGTGTGGTCCGACCTTCGCGACGCGGGGCTGCTCAGGTCGGACGCACCGACGCCCTGACACCACAGCCGAGCCGGGCCGTCATCGCGCCGGGCCGTCATCGAGCGGGGCAGTCGAGCCGGGCAGTCGGGCCGGCCCGAAAACCGTATCTGCAAGTCGAGATGAGATAGCGCTTCGCAGATACGTTTTCGGCGCCGGCTCTGCCGGGAGCACCAACGCGACCCGTTGCCAGGACATAGCCGACGCCCCCCGAGCGCCGCCAGGCGTCGCGACAACGAGTCAGGACATCGAGCACTGCCAAGCCCTACAGCGGGTCGATCCCCTACAGCAGGTCGATCCCCTACAGCGGGTCGATCTCCGTCAGCTGCTCGGAATCGAGCCTGACCCAGCGGGTGATGCCGATCTCCCGCAGGAATGGCACGTCGTGGCTGGCGATCAGGAGTGCGCCGCTGTACGAGGCGAGCGCCTGCTGGAGCTGCGCGACGCTGACCAGGTCGAGGTTGTTGGTCGGCTCGTCCAGCATCAGCAACTGCGGCGGTGGTTCGGAGAGCAGCAGCGCCGCCAACGTCGCCCGGAACCGCTCGCCGCCGGACAGGGTGCTCACTGGCTGGTCCGCGGCCCGCCCGCGGAACAGGAACCGCGCCAGCCGGGCCCTCCGCTCGTTGTTGTCCGCACCCGGCGCCAGCAATGCCAGATTCTGTCCGACGGACAGGTCGTCGCGCAGCAGGTCGAGCCGTTGGGGCAGCAGCCGCCAGGGCACGGCCGGCGCGGCCGATGTCGCGATGGCGTGCAGCAGGGTGCTCTTGCCCGCGCCGTTCGCGCCGACCAGCGCGATCCGCTCGGGTCCGCGGATCTCCAGGTCGATCTCCTGACCTGTGCTGATGGGGTAGTCGTCCAGCTTCAGCACGATCCGCCCGGACGGCACGGCGGTGTCCGGCAGGTCGACCCGGATCCGGTCGTCGTCGTTGACCAGCGCCTCGGCGTCGGTGAGGGCCTCCTGGGCCACGTCCAACCGGTTGCTGTGCACATCCAGGTGCTTGCCGGCGGAGACCTGAGCCGATCGCTTGAGGCCGCCCGCGACGATCTTGGGGATGCCGCCGGCGTCCTGCGCCCGTTGCCCCTGCGCCCGGCGGCGGTCGACCTTGATCCGCGCCTCGATGAGCTCGCGCTTCTGCCGGCGCAGGTCGGCCTCGGCCGCCCGGACCATCCGCTCGGCCGCCTGCTGCTCGACGGCCACCGCCTCCTCGTAGGCGCTCAGGTTGCCGCCGTACCAGATGATCTCGCCCTTGCGGAAGTCGCCGATCTGGTCGACCCGGTCGAGCAGCTCCCGGTCGTGACTGACGATCAGCAGGGCGCCGCTAAACGCCTCCACTGCGTCGTACAGGCGTCGGCGTGCGGACAGGTCGAGGTTGTTCGTCGGCTCGTCGAGCAGGAGGACGTCCGGCCGCCTGAGCAGCTCCGCGGCCAGGCCCAGCAGGATGGTCTCGCCGCCGGACAGCTCGCCGACGCTGCGGTCCAGGCCGACAACCCCGAGGCCCAGCTTGCCGAGGGTCGCCTCGGCCCGCTCCTCGACGTCCCAGTCGTCGCCGACGAGGGCGAAGTTGGCCTCGGACGCATCACCTTGCTCGATCGCCGTGATGGCGTTCCTGATGGCGGCGACGCCGAGTGCCTCATCGACGCGCAGGGACTTGTTCAGGGTCAGGTCCTGCGGCAGGTAACCGAGCTCGCCGGCGATCCGGATCGAGCCGCGCTGCGGGGTGAGCCGGCCGGCGATCAGCCGCAACAGGGTGGACTTGCCGGCGCCGTTGCGACCGACCAGGCCGGAGCGGACCGGGCCCGCGACGAACGTCAGGCCGTCGAACACGACGTCACCGTCCGGCCAGGCGAAGAACAGGTCGGTACAGGAAAGGGAATAGCTCATGCGTGGGCTCCTGGGAGGTCTCTGGGCGAGATCGCGCAACCGGAACGGGGGCGATCAACGGCTGAGGAAGAACCTCGGAGCTACAACGCGCTCTCCGTACGTCGGGAGTGAGACGTCCACCAGGGTACGGACGCCCGCGGGAGCCGCTCAACCGCAATTGCGCGCTGAGCCCGATCGGCGGTTTCGAGGTCGCGGGCGCGCCTATGATCCGGCCATGACGACCGGCTACTCGGGAAAGCCACTGGCCGCGAAGCTCGGGATCAAGTCGGGCTCGTCGGTCGCGCTCGACAACGTGCCGGCGGGCTTCGTCATCGACGGTCTGCCCGGTGACGTCCGGCCGGCGTCCAGGCCCGGTCGCTCCGAGTACGACGTGATCCTCGCCTTCTGCCCGGACAGGGCGCGGCTGGCCCGGCGGCTGCCGGCACTGCTGGCCCGGACCACCACCGCAGGCATGATCTGGATCGCCTGGCCCAAGCGGTCGTCCGGCGTCCCCACCGACCTCGACGAGAACGGCGTACGGGAACTCGCCCTGCCGCTCGGGGTCGTGGACGTGAAGGTGTGCGCCGTCGACGACACCTGGTCCGGGCTCAAGCTGGTTCGCCGGCTGACCAATCGGTGAGACAGCCGTCAGGCCAATCGCCACGAGCTGGACTCACGCAACGGAGTGACCTTCACCACACTTGCCACGCCAAGAGGTGACATCGCTGCCATCACTCAGCTCCGTCCGCCGGTGGCCCATGATCCCGGAACCGCACCGGCACGGCGTCCGCCCGACCTCGCGGGCAGCCCTCGAAACGCCACCACTGCAACGAGTCTGGTGATCTCGGGCCGGAGCACGGTTCGGACCGCCGCCGAGGCCGGGACCGACCACCCTCACCCCGGGCCCGGACCGCGCCGGCCCAGACGGGCTCGGGCAGCGTTTGGATCGGCGACAAGGTGGCAACCAGTCAGCCGACTGGTCCGGTGGTGCCGGGCTGTAGAACTGTTGCCGCTGCTATTAGCCTTGGCCCGGGACGAACCCGTCATTTGCGGCACTCAGAACAGCAGTACAGACACGATCGGAAGAGGCGAACTGCCAAGTGGCCACCGAGCCATCAGAAACCAATCCCCTTGCAGCCTTCGGCGCGAACGAATGGCTGGTCGACGAGATGTACCAGAAGTATCTCCAGGACCCGAAGTCGGTGGACGAGGCCTGGTCGGACTTCTTCAAGGGGTACAGCCCAGGTGAGGAGCGACCGGCCGCGACGAGTCCGGACGCCACGCCCCGGCCCGATGCCGTGTCGGAGAACAAGACGCCCGAGGCCCCGAGCCGGGGCACCGCTGCCACCGCTCCCTCCTCCAGCCGCCCCGCGGCCCAGGCCGCCGCGAACGCGCCGGCAGCGACGGCTGCTCCCGTGGCGGCCGCGGCCAAACCGACCGAGGTGAGGCCCCCGGCCCAGACCGCGGCATCGGCTGCCAAGGCTGCACCGGCCGCGAGTGGCAAGCCGACCGGAGCCACGGTGAACCAGCCGCCGGCCGCCAAGCCCAAGCCGACCTCCGAGCCGGCCACCGAGGCGGCCACCGAGGCGGCGCGGCTGATCCTGCGCGGTGCGCCCGCGCGGACGGCGCAGAACATGGAGACCAGCCTCACTGTCCCCACCGCGACCAGCGTGCGCCAGGTGCCGGTCAAGCTGCTGATCGACAACCGGATCGTCATCAACAACCACCTCAAGCGCGCCCGTGGCGGCAAGATCTCCTTCACCCACGTGGTCGGCTGGGCGCTGGTGAAGGCGCTCAAGACGCTGCCCGAGATGAACGGGTCGTACGACGAGACCGACGGCAAGCCCACCCTGGTGCAGCCGCAGCACATCAACCTCGGCCTGGCCATCGACATGCAGAAGCCGGACGGCACCCGGCAGTTGCTGGTGCCGTCGATCAAGGCAGCCGAGACGATGACGTTCGCCGAGTTCTGGATGGCCTACGAGGACATCGTCCGGCGGGCCCGGGACAACAAGCTCGCGCTGCCCGACTTCCACGGCACCACGATCAGCCTGACCAACCCCGGCACCATCGGCACCCAGCACTCGGTGCCGCGGCTGATGAGCGGCCAGGGCTGCATCGTCGGGGTGGGCGCGATGGAGTACCCGCCGGAGTACCAGGGTGCGGCCGAGGAGACGATGGCCAAGCTCGCGGTCAGCAAGGTGATGACGCTGACCTCGACCTACGACCATCGGATCATCCAGGGCGCCCAGTCGGGTGAGTTCCTGCGCCGGCTGCACAAGCTGCTGCTCGGCGAGGACGGCTTCTACGACGAGATCTTCCAGTCGCTGCGGATCCCGTACGAGCCGATCCGGTGGGCCGCCGACCTCCCGCACAGCCACGAGGAGGACATCAGCAAGCAGGCCCGCATCCTCGAGCTGATCCACGCCTACCGGGTGCGCGGCCACATCATGGCCGACACCGACCCGCTGGAGTACAAGCAGCGCAGCCACCCGGACCTGGACGTCGCCACCCACGGCCTGACGCTGTGGGACCTGGACCGCGAGTTCGCCACCGGCTCGTTCGGCGCGGCCAGCGACCGCCGCTTCATGAAGCTGCGGGAGATCCTCGGCATCCTGCGCGACTCGTACTGTCGCACCGTCGGCATCGAGTACATGCACATCCAGGACCCGGATCAGCGCAAGTGGCTGCAGGAGCGGATCGAGCGCCCGCACACCAAGCCGCCGCGCGAGGAGCAGCTGCGGATCCTGGCCAAGCTGAACGAGGCCGAGGCGTTCGAGACCTTCCTGCAGACCAAGTACGTCGGCCAGAAGCGGTTCTCCCTGGAGGGCGCCGAGACCACCATCCCGCTGCTCGACGAGCTCTGCGAGGAGGCCGCCGGCGCCGGCCTGGACGAGGTCACCATCGGCATGGCCCACCGCGGCCGGCTGAACGTGCTGGCCAACATCGTCGGCAAGTCGTACGGCCAGATCTTCCGCGAGTTCGACGGCAACATCGACCCCCGCACGGTCCAGGGCTCCGGTGACGTGAAGTACCACCTGGGCGCCGAGGGCGAGTTCGTGTCGGAGTTCGGCGACAAGATCAAGGTGTCGGTGGCGGCCAACCCGTCCCACCTGGAGACCGTCGACCCGGTGCTGGAGGGCATCGTCCGTGCGAAGCAGGACATCCTCGACCGCGGCGCCGCCTTCCCGGTGCTCCCGGTCCTGGTGCACGGCGACGCCGCCTTCGCCGGCCAGGGCGTGGTGGCGGAGACGCTGAACCTGTCTCAGCTGCGCGGTTACCGCACGGGCGGCACGATCCACGTGATCGTGAACAACCAGGTCGGCTTCACCACCTCGCCCGCCTCGTCCCGCTCGTCGATGTACTCCTCCGACGTGGCGCGGATGGTCCAGGCGCCGATCTTCCACGTGAACGGCGACGACCCGGAGGCATGCATCCGGGTCGCGGACCTGGCCTTCGAGTACCGCCAGGCGTTCAACAAGGACGTCGTCATCGACCTGGTCTGCTACCGCCGCCGCGGGCACAACGAGGGTGACGACCCGAGCTTCACCCAGCCGCTGATGTACGACCTGATCGAGCAGAAGCGGTCCGTCCGCAAGCTCTACACCGAGGCCCTGATCGGCCGGAGCGACATCACGGTCGAGGAGGCGGAGCAGGCGATGCGCGACTTCCAGCAGCGGCTGGAGCGCGTCTTCACCGAGGTCCGCGAGGCGAAGTCCGCACCGGACATCCCGGCGCCGTACGTCACGGTCCCGGTCTACCCGGACAAGCCGGACGGCCCGGACGCGACCGCGACGACCCCTGAGGTGCTGAAGAAGATCGCGGAGGCCTATACCAGCCTGCCGGAGGGCTTCACCGCCCACCCGAAGGTGCTGCCGCAACTGCAGCGCCGGGCGGCGGCGATCACCCAGGGCCCGATCGACTGGGCGACGGCCGAGATGATCGGCTTCGGCTCGCTGCTGCTGGATGGACGGCCGGTCCGGCTGGCGGGCCAGGACAGCCGCCGGGGCACCTTCGTGCAGCGCTTCGCCGCGATCATCGACCGGGTCACCGGGCAGGACTACGTCCCGCTGCAGCACCTGGACGAGACCCAGGCGAACTTCCACGTGTACGACTCGCTGCTCAGCGAGTACGCCGCCCTCGGCTTCGAGTACGGCTACTCGGTGGCCCGCCCGGATGCGCTGGTTCTGTGGGAGGCGCAGTTCGGCGACTTCGTGAACGGTGCCCAGACCATCATCGACGAGTACATCTCCTCCGGCGAGGCCAAGTGGGGGCAGAAGTCCGGCGTCGTGCTGCTGCTGCCGCACGGCTACGAGGGCCAGGGCCCGGACCACTCGTCCGCCCGGATCGAGCGGTTCCTCAGCCTCTGCGCGGAGAACGCGATGACCGTGGCCCAGCCGTCCACCCCCGCGTCGTACTTCCACCTGCTGCGCCGGCACACCCTGGGCGACGAGCACAACCCGATGATCGTGTTCACCCCCAAGCAGCTGCTTCGTCTGAAGGCGGCGGTGTCGCAGCCGGAGGAGTTCACCCGCGGGACGTTCCGGCCGGTGCTCAACGATCCCGCGGCCGAGGCGAACGCCGGTGCGGTGGAGCGCGTGCTGTTCACCTCGGGCCGAGTCAGCTACGACCTGCTCGCCGAGCGCAAGAAGGCCGAGCCGGACAAGATCAGCAGCGCGATCGTCCGGGTCGAGCAGCTCTACCCGCTGCCGGTCGACGAGATCAGGGCCGAGCTGGCCAAGTACCCGAACCTGCAGGAGGTCCGCTGGGTGCAGGACGAGCCGGCGAACCAGGGCCCGTGGCCGTTCATGGCGCTGAACCTGACCGAGTACCTGGGCGGCAAGCCGTTCTACCGGGTCTCCCGGCCGGCCATGTCCGCGCCGTCGGTCGGCTCGCACGGCGTGCACGTCAGCGAGCAGGCGACGCTGATGAAGCAGGCCTTCAGCTGACATGTACTTCACCGATCGAGGGATCGAGGAGCTCGAGGGCCGGCGTGGCGAGGAAGACGTCACGCTGGCCTGGTTGGCGGAGCGGCTGCGCGAGTTCGTCGATCTGAACCCGGAGTTCGAGATCCCGGTCGAGCGGCTCGCCACCTGGCTGGCCCGCCTCGACGACGAGGACGAGTAGCCCAGGCATGACCTTCGCCGACCATCCCATACGCCGGGTCGAGGCCGGCGACGGGGTCAGCCCCGGGCAAGGCTGGCCGCACTCCATCCCGGCGGTCAGACAGGTGCTCGCACAGGGGCTTGACCTCGCGCGTCGCGTCACGTTCCTGGTCGGCGAGAACGGCACGGGCAAGTCGACCCTCGTCGAGGCGATCGCCGTCGCGTACGGGATGTCCCCCGAGGGCGGCTCGACCGGGGCAAGGCTGACCACCCGGGCTACGGAGTCGCCGCTGTCCGACCAGCTGCGGCTGGTCCGTGGCCTGGGGACCGCGCGCTGGGGATTCTTCCTGCGCGCCGAGACGATGCATGGCTTCTACACCTACCTGGAGCAGAACCCGGGCCGGCCGGGCGAACCGCAGTTCCACGAGTTGAGTCACGGGGAGGGATTCCTGGAGATCCTCCGCAGCCGATTCGCCAGCCCGGGCCTGTACTGCCTCGACGAGCCCGAGTCCGCCTTGTCCTTCTCCTCCAGCCTCGCCCTGGTCGGCGTACTGAACGAGCTGGCTGCATCGGGCTCGCAGGTGCTGTGCGCGACCCACTCGCCTGTCATCTCGGCGCTGCCCGGCGCGACCATCCTGGAGGTCGGTGACTGGGGCATCCGCGAGACGGCCTGGGCCGATCTCGAGCTGGTCCGCAACTGGCGGGCCTACCTGGAGGCGCCGCAGCGCTACCTGCGCCACATACTCGACTGACGCGGTTACCTCAACCTGCCGTTGCGTCCGAAGATCCGTGGGCAGGCCCCGCACTTCTTCGGAGGCAAGCACGGCGTCAGCGCGTGGGGCGACGCAGTGGCGGGTCCGGCGCGAGCGTGCCGTCCGGCGCGATGTGCTCGAAGATCTGGTCCACCAGCGTGAGCACGTGCGGGTCGTCCACCGTGTAGATGTGGCGACGCCCCTCCCGCCGGACCGTGATGATGCCCGCCAGCCGGAGCTTGCCGAGGTGCTGGCTCGCGGTGGCGATGCTGACGCCGACCCGCTCGGCGAGGGTGCCGACGTCGTACTCGCCCTGAGCCGCCAGCGACACCAGGTGCAGCCGGACGGGAGCCGCCAGCATCGCGAAGGTGCTGGCGGCGGAGTCGAGCTGGGCGCGAGTCGGTTCAGGCATGGTGAGCCATTGTGACCGCTGTACGGGCCGAGCGGGAGCCGCCGGGCCGCTGGTGACGACGGTCTCATACTTGCGCAATTGCGAAAGTATCGAAACGGTGTCACCCTGGAGCACGTGTTTCGAGCCCTCCGACCAGTTCTCGCCTGCCTGGCCGTGGCAGCTCCGGCGGTCGTTCTCCGGCTGACGGGAGTGCACCTGTCGCCCCCGCTGGCGATCGTGGTCTTCGGTCTCGGCGTGGTCGGCGCGTCCTTCGTTCTGGCCTGGGCCGCGGAGGCGGCGGAGGTGGACATCTCCGGCGGTCTCGCGATCGCCCTGCTGGCGGTCATCGCCGTGCTTCCCGAGTACGCGGTGGACCTCTACTTCGCCCACACCGCGGGCAGCCAGCCCGAGTACGTCGCATACGCCGCCGCCAACATGACCGGCTCGAACCGATTGCTGCTTGGCCTGGGTTGGTCCAGCATCGTCCTCGTCAGCCTGTACGTCGCCGGCCGGCGCAGCGGGCGGAGCGTCCGGACCCTGGTGCTGGAGTCCGGCTACCGGCGCGAGCTCGGATTCCTGGCCATCGCCGCGGTGGTCGCCTTCGTCATCCCGCTGACCGGGCAGATCCACCTGCTGCTCGGCTTCGCCCTGCTGGGGTTCTTCGCCTACTACCTCTGGCGCGCGGCGATGTCCGGCGATCTCGAGGAGCCGGATCTCATCGGCCCGGCCGCGCGGATCGGCGGCCTGCCGGCCCGACACCGGCGTACGGCGGTGATCGGGATGTTCGTCGCCTCGGCGACCGTGATCCTGTTGTGCGCCGAACCGTTCGCCGACTCGCTGGTCGAGGGTGGCAAGGCGCTCGGCATCGACCAGTTCCTGCTGGTCCAGTGGCTGGCGCCGCTGGCCTCGGAGGCGCCCGAGTTCATCGTCGCTTTGCTGTTCGCGTGGCGTGGCAAGGGTGCGGCGGCGCTCGGTCTGCTGATCTCGGCCAAAGTGAATCAGTGGACGCTGCTCATCGGCAGCCTGCCGGTCGCGTACGGCCTCGGTGGCGGCCCGGCAGCGTTACCGCTCGACGGTCGCCAGGTGGAGGAGTTCCTGCTGACCGCGACCCAGACCGTGCTGGGGATCGCGGTGCTGCTGACCCTGCGCTTCCCGCGATGGGCGGCGTGGACCTTGCTCGGACTCTTCGCGGTCCAGTTCGCGGTTCCGGGCCAGACCGGCCGCTACATCCTCTCCGGCGTCTACCTGGTGCTCGCGCTGATCGTGTTGGTGCACCACCGCAGCCAGCTCGGGCGGACCCTGCTGGCGCCGTTCCGCAAAGAGCAAGCCCGCCCGGCGGACCGGTCCGACGTACTGGTCGAGGTCTGAGCCACCGAAGACAGTGATCTCCCCGCCAGGACGGAGGCTGCCCTGGCGGTGAGATCATGCTGCATCCTGAGCCGGAACCCGCGACGATCCCCCGGCTCAGGACGCCAGTGGCGAAGGAGGCTAGCTGGCCTGCTGCTCGACGTCGATCTCGGCCGACCGGCGCCGCTCGGCCGGACCCGGGCGACCACGGCGCCGTCCGTAGAGGAACTTCTCGCCGGCCGCCGTACCGCTGAACTTGGTTCGCCGGGCCCAGTCCCGGCACTCCTCGAGCACCGGGCAGGCGCTCAGGCAGATCGCCTGCGCCTTGCGCTGCTCCCAATGACTCGCTGTCTCGTCGTACGCGGGCGCCTGGCCGACGCACGCGGCCTTGGTCATCCAGCGGTCGGCGGGGTCGGCGATCACCGTCAAGGTTGGCCTCATGGGCACTCCTGCTCCGTCATCGATCGGGCGGACCGAACCCGCGGGGTTTTCCCGCGGTAGCGCCAAGCCTGATCCAGCATCGTTGCCCCGGTGCGACGGCAATGTTTCGGCAATGAAACGTCACAACACCGCGTCCTTCCCGCCGCCGCTCGACCTCACCGCAATCACTGCGCCGATCACGCCCAACCCTGAGCCGGTCGCACCAGCCGGATCTCCGGTACGCCGAAGAACGGCTCGTCCACGCGCAGGCCGTCCGGCGCGAACCCGTGCCGGGCGTAGAACGACCGGGCCCGCGGGTTGTCCTCCAACATCCAGAGACTGGCCGCCTCCCGCCCGATCGCGACGTCGAGCAGCCGGTCCCCCAGGCCGGTCCCCCACCAACTCCTGCGGACATAGATCCCGTACAGCTCCAGCGGTGTCGGCGCATCATCGTCGCGGCATGGCCCCGGGGCGGAGAAGCCGATCACCCGGTCGGCGATCGGCGCGGCCGGGTGGGGGTTCACCGCGATCCACCGGACCACGCCGGCGGCCAACGCGGACGACCACTTCGCGATCCGCCGGTCGAGGTCGCTCGTGCGCTCGGCCAAGAGGTCAGGGTCCACCACACCGGCGTACGCCTCCCGCCAGCAGGTCAGATGACACCATGCGCCGCTCTCGGCATCGGCCGGCTCGGCCCGGCGGATCTCGGGCTGCATCGGACGAGGACCGGCGTCAGACCGTGAAGACGATCTTGCCGAACACGTCCCCCTGCTGCATCGCCGCGAACCCCTTCCGGGCATCCGCCAGCGGCAGCACCGAGTCGATGTGCGGCGAGATGCCCGCGTTCGCCATGAACGAGACCAGCTCACCGAGCTCGGCCCGGGTGCCCATCGTCGACCCCTGCACCCGCAGCTGCAGGAAGAAGATCCGATTCAGCTCGGCCGACTTCGGCACCTGACCGCTGGTCGCGCCGGAGATCACCAGCGTGCCGCCCTGCTTCAGCGACTTCAGCGAGTGCGACCAGGTCGCTTGGCCGACCGTGTCCATCACCGCGTCCACCCGCTCCGGCAACCGCGCGCCCGTCTCGAAGGCCTCGTGCGCGCCGATCTCGACCGCTCGCGCCCGCTTGGCCTCGTCCCTGCTGGTCGCCCAGACCCGCATCCCGGCCGCCCGGGCGAGGGTGATCAGCGCAGTCGCCACGCCTCCACCACCGCCCTGCACCAGCACGGTATCCCCCGGCTTCAGGCCCGACTGGGTGAACAACATCCGGTACGCCGTCAGCCAGGCAGTCGGCAGGCAGGCGGCCTGCTCGAAGCTCATGCCGGCCGGCATCGGTACGACGTTGTGCGCCGGCACGACGACCTTCTCGGCCAGCGTGCCCTGGTACCGCTCGCTCAGCAGCGAACGCCTCGGGTCCAGTGTCTCGTCACCCTTCCACGCCGGGTCCGAGATCACCGCGTGCACCACGACCTGGTTGCCGTCCGGGTCCAGGCCGGCGGCATCGCAGCCGAGGATCATCGGCAGCTTGTCCGCCGACAGCCCGACGCCCTTCAGCGACCACAGGTCGTGGTGGTTCAGAGCGGTCGCCTTGACGTCGATCGTCACCCACCCGTCCGGCGCGACCGGCTCCGGCCGCTCCCCCACCTCCAACGCGGAGACGGGATCGTCGGCGTCGAACCTCACAGCGTAAGCAGCAAGCATGCCCTCACCCTAATGTCCCGCCCACAACCCCCCACACCCTCGCGCCCCCCAGCCCCCCAGCCCCCCACACCCCCCAGACCCCCCACACCCCGGATACCCACATCCTGTGGATACCACCCCGGGGATTCGTCGGGACTGGTGATCCGCCGGCGCACCAGAGCCGACGAATCGCCAGAGGGGTGTCCACAGGATGTGGAAACCATCGTCGCCGTCGACCCGGGGGCGGCGGCAGAGGGGGCATGAGCTGGGGAAGGGGGTCAGGGCGCTTCGTCGGAGCGCACCGGTTCGGGCGGGTCAGGCTCGGGCGACCCCGTCCCGGCGGGCGGCCGCGGCAACCGCCGAGGCCACCGCGGGTGCGACGCGCGGGTCGAACGGTGAGGGGATCACGTAGTCCGACCGCAGGTCCTCCGCCGGGATCAGCGCAGCCAGAGCCTCGGCGGCTGCCAGTTTCATCCCCTCGGTGATCCGGGACGCGTCCACGTCGAGCGCACCGCGGAAGATCCCGGGGAAGGCGAGGACGTTGTTGATCTGGTTCGGGAAGTCGGACCGCCCCGTCGCCACTACCGCGGCGTACCGCAGCGCGATGTCGGGGTGGACCTCCGGGTTGGGGTTGGCCAGCGCGAAGATGATCGCCCCGGGCGCCATCCGCGCCACGGCCTCCTCCGGCACGGTGCCGCCCGAGACGCCGAGGAACACGTCGGCGCCGTCGAGTGCGTCCACGAGCCGTCCGGACAGCCGGGCGGTGTTGGTGTCGTTGGCCAGCGACAGTTTCACCGGGTTGAGGTCGGCCCGGTCTCTCGACAGCACGCCCTTGCTGTCCACCACGGCCAGGTCGCCGACACCGGCCTGCAGCAGGATCCGCGCGCACGCGACCCCGGCCGCACCCGCGCCGGAGATGACCACGCGGATGTCCTCGATCGACTTGCCGGTGAGCCGCAGCGCATTCCTCAGGGCCGCCAGTACGACGACCGCCGTACCGTGCTGGTCGTCGTGGAAGACGGGGATGTCCAGGCGTTCCTTCAGCCGGCGCTCGATCTCGAAGCAGCGTGGCGCGGAGATGTCCTCCAGGTTGATCCCGCCGAAGGTCGGCGCGAGCCGGGCGACGGTGTCGACGAACTCGTCCACGTCGGTGCAGTCCAGCGCGATCGGCACCGAGTTCACGCCGCCGAACTCCTTGAACAGCAAGGCCTTGCCCTCCATCACCGGCAGCGACGCCGCCGGGCCGATGTCGCCTAGGCCGAGGACGGCGGTCCCGTCGGTGACAACCGCGACGGTGTTGGACCTCCAGGTGTAGCGACGAACCAGTCCGGGGTGCTCGGCGATCGCCGTGCACACCCGCGCGACGCCCGGGGTGTACGCCTTGGACAGGTCGTCCGCGTCGTCGACCCGGACGGTCGAGCAGACCTCGATCTTGCCACCCACGTGCAGGTCGAACACCGGATCGCCGGCATAGGCGTCGTGGGTCGTCGGATCGTCGTGCTCGATCGGGAATGCTTCTGCAGCCATTGGTGACCCTTCGATGGAAACCCGGCGGGCGCGAGGCCAGGCCGGGCAAGCGTTTTCAGAGCTGAAGCGGTGGGCGGCGGTTCGAATCGGGTGCATCGAGCACCGCCGTTGCCACTCGGGGGGTCACCCGTGGCCACGATTGAACCACAGGCTGCACTGGTCTGTTCGGTGAGCCGCGCCACACGATGACAATCGAGTCACTTCCGGGGGCCGGTGGCCGACAGCCGACGGTGTGCTGTGTCAGGATGCCGGATCTGGCCCGGTACGTTCCGGGCCGGTGTCCCGGAACCATTGTCGAGGAGTCCTAGCGATGAACATCGTCTCCACCCTCCGTCATAGCCGTCTCGCGGTGGCCACCTCCGTCGTCGCCGTGCTCGCGCTCACGCTCGCTGCCTGCGGTGACGACTCGGACAGCAGCGGAGGAGGCGAGGACAAGGCCAAGGCCGAGGGCATCACCTTGGTGAAGCCCGGCAAGCTGACCGTCTGCACCCACCTGCCGTACAAGCCGTTCCAGTACAAGGAGGGCACCGAGGTCGTCGGTTTCGACGTCGACCTGCTCGACCTGGTCGCGAAGGATCTCGGCGTCGAGCAGGAGGTCGTCAACATCGAGTGGGCCCAGGTCACGTCCGGCGCCGCCTTCAAGGCCAAGAAGTGCGACATGGGCATGGGCGCGATGACGATCACGCCGGAGCGGCAGCAGGCGATCGGCATCACCGACCCGTACATGGACGCCACCCAGGTCCTGCTGGTGAAGAAGGACTCGCCGTACAAGACCCTGGCCGACCTCAAGGGCAAGAAGGTCGGCGTTCAGGCCGACACGACCGGTAAGGCCTACGCCGACGAGCAGGCCAAGCAGCTCGGCTTCGAGGTGGTCGTGTTCAACGACCTGTCGCTGCAGACCAACAACGTGAAGTCCGGCCGGGTCGATGCCGCGATCAACGACAACGGGGTGCTCTACGACTTCGTCAAGGCCAACCCCGACACCGCGGTGGTCGCCGAGTTCGACACCGGCGAGCAGTACGGCTTCGGCACGAACAAGGACGACCCGAGCGGCCAGAAGCTGGTGGCGAAGTTCAACTCGCTGCTGACCCAGGCCAAGTCCGACGGCAAGTACAACGAGATCTACAAGAAGTGGTTCGGGGTTGAGCCGACGAAGTGACCACCTCGACCAACTCCGTTGAGCGACGGGGGCTGAGTCCGCGGCAGCGGGCTCAGCGCTCCCGTCTGATCCAGTACACGATCCTCGTCGTACTGGTCCTGGTGGCGGCGTTCACGGCGGACTGGGGCCAGATCGTCGAGGTGTTCTTCAAGCCCGAGTACATCAAGGAGGCCTTCCAGAACGGTCTCTTCGACGCCCTGGTCAAGACACTGGAGTACACCGCCGGCGCCTTCGTGATCGGCCTCCTGGGCGGCACCCTGTTGGCGCTCATGCGGCTGAGCCCGGTGGCGCCGTACCGCTGGCTCGCGACGGCCTACATCGAGTTCTTCCGCGGCCTGCCGGCGATCGTGGTGTTCATCGCGTTCAGCCTGCTGCCGCTGGCGTTCGAGGGCCTCGTCATCCCCCTCGACCCGTACGGCGTGGTGTGGCTGGCGCTCGGCATCGTCGCAGCGGCGTACATGGCCGAGGTGATCCGGGCCGGCATCCAGGCGGTGCCGAAGGGGCAGCTGGAGGCGGCCCGATCGCTCGGCATGCCGGCCGGGGTGGCGACTCGCAAGATCGTGCTGCCGCAGGCGTTCCGGATCGTGCTGCCGCCGCTGGCGAACGACCTCATCCTGCTGGTGAAGGACTCGTCGCTGGTGTTCATCATCGGCACCTCCGCGACCGCGTTCGAGCTGACCGGCTTCGGGCGGGACATGGCCAACACGACGTCGAACCTGACGCCGCTGGTGACCGCCGGCTTCTGCTACTTGATCATCACGCTGCCGCTGGGCCTGCTCGTCCGCCGGCTCGAGGCCAAGGCTGCGAGGGCGCACTGATGACTGCACTGGTCGAGATCAAGAACCTGCACAAGTCCTTCGGGAACAACCATGTGCTGCGCGGGATCGACTTCACCGTCGACCAGGGCGAAGTCGTCTGCGTGATCGGGCCGTCCGGCTCGGGCAAGTCGACGCTGCTGCGCTGCGTGAACCTGCTGGAGCAGCCGCAGGAGGGCCAGGTGATCATCCGCGGTGAGGACATCACCGACCCCGACTGCCACCTGGACGACGCCCGCAAGAAGATCGGCATGGTGTTCCAGCAGTTCAACCTGTTCCCCCATCTGTCGGTGCTGGCGAACTGCACGATCGCCCAGACCACCGTGCTGAAGCGGAAGTCCGCCGAGGCCGAGCAGGTGGCCCGGGCGAACCTGGACCGGGTCGGCCTGAACGACAAGGTCGACGCCTACCCGGCGCAGCTGTCGGGCGGCCAGCAGCAGCGGGTGGCGATCGCGCGGGCGTTGTCGATGGACCCCGCGCTGATGCTGTTCGACGAACCCACCTCGGCGCTGGACCCGGAGCTGGTCGGTGACGTCCTGACGGTGATGCGCAAGCTCGCGCTCGAGGGCATGACGATGCTGGTCGTCACGCACGAGATGGCCTTCGCGCGCGAGGTCGCGGACCGGGTCGTGTTCATGGACGCCGGCGTCATCGTCGAGCAGGGACCGCCGGCCGACCTGATCGGCAAGCCGAGCCATGAGCGGACCCGGACCTTCCTCAAGCGGGTTCTCGACCCGACCCACGTCGAACCGACCTGATCGACCACCGATCGGCACGTTCCGCAGTTGAGGCGTAACCTGACGTGCGTGCGACCCGCTGCACCAGCGCCGACGGATACGATCGCGTCTCCATCGAGCCCGATCGTTGCCCACGGTCGCCGCGGCTGTGTCAAGATGCGGACAAATAGACCGGACGATCCCGCCCGATCCCGTGACGAACCCGAGGACATGTCGGGGACTCACCTCCCCCCACGCTCCTGCCTTGGAGGACCTGATGTCTTTGCTACGTAGGACGCTCGTGATGTGCGGCGTCCTGGTTGTCGCCGTTGCCGGCTGCGGCTCGGACACGCTGTCGGGCAGCACACCGAGCTCTGCTCCCAGCAGTGCACCATCGACCGCGCCGTCCGGCACCGGCTCCTCCGGCCCGGACCTGAGCGCCGCCCTGCCGCCCAAGATCAAGGCCGCCGGCAAGATCGTCGTCGGGGTGGACGCGACCTACCCCCCGAACGAGTTCCTGCAGGGCGGCAAGGACGTCGTCGGCATGGACGTCGACGTCTTCAACGCCGTCGCGGCGAAGTTCGGGGTCACTGTCGAGTGGCAGCCTTCCGCCTTCGACTCGATCATCACCGGTGTCCAGGGCGGCAAGTACGACGTCGGCGTCTCGTCGTTCACCATCAACGACAAGCGCAAGCAGCAGGTCAACATGGTCAGCTACTTCAACGCCGGCACCCAGTGGGCGACGGCCAAGGGCAACCCCAAGAACGTCGATCCGAACAACGCCTGCGGCAAGAACATCGCCGTCCAGAAGGGCACCACCCAGCTCGAGGACGACATGCCGGTGCGGCAGAAGAAGTGCACCGACGCCGGCAAGCCGAAGATCAACCTGCTGGTCCGGGAGAAGCAGGACCAGGCCACCGCCGACGTCGCGACCGGCAAGGCCGACGCCATGCTGGCCGACTCCCCCATCGTCCTGTACGCCGCCAAGCAGTCACAGGGCAAGGTCGAGCCGCTGGGGGAGATCTACGACGCCGCGCCGTACGGCTACGTCATCCCGAAGGCGCAGACGGCGTTCGCGCAGGCTGTCGTGGAGGCCTTGAAGCAGATCGCGGCCGATGGCACCTACAAGGCGGCGCTTGCCAAGTGGGGCAACGACTCCGGCGCGATCACCGACTTCGCCGTCAACCCCTGAGATGGACGCCGGCACCGAACCGCGCCCGGCCGACGTGCGGATCGACGATCGGCCCGGCGCGATCAGGGCCGTACCGGTCCGGCATCCGGGCCGGTGGCTGGGCGTGGCCGGTGTGGCCGTGCTCCTCGGCATGCTCGTCCACCTGGTGGTGACGAACGCGGCCTTCGAGTGGTCGTTCGTGTTCGAGGCGATGAACCAGGAGCCGGTCATCAACGGTTTCCTGAAAGGCACGTTGCTGGTCACTGCACTGGCCATGGTGGTCGGCGTGGTCGGCGGTGTCATTCTCGCCGTCATGCGGCTGTCGCCCAACCCCATCCTCTCGGGGGTCGCGTGGCTGTTCACCTGGTTCTTCCGGAGCGTGCCGCGACTGGTGCTGCTGACCACGATGGGCGCGCTCGGCATCCTGTTCCAGCAGGGCCTGGAGCTAGGGGTCCCGTTCGACTGGAAGATCATCGACTGGCTCGGGTTGTCCGGTGACTGGCGGTTCGCCACCATCGACGCGAACACGGTCTTCTCGGGTCTCGTCGGCGGCGTGATCGGCCTCGGACTGTCCGAGGCCGCCTACATGGCCGAGATCGCGCGAGCCGGCATCCTCAGCGTCGACACCGGTCAGGCCGAGGCGGCCCAGGCCCTGGGCATGAGCCGCGGCAAGGTGATGAGGCGCGTCGTCATCCCGCAGGCGATGCGGGTGATCGTCCCGCCGACCGGCAACGAGACCATCGCCATGCTGAAGGACACCTCGCTGCTCATCGGACTCCCGGTGATCACGGAGCTGTTCTACCAACTGCAGTCGATCGGCAGCCAGTTCTACAAGACCTTCCCGATCATGGTCGCCGCGACGCTCTACTACCTCGCCGCGACCAGCGTGCTGATGGTCGGTCAGTACTTCCTCGAGCGTCACTTCGGCCGCGGCTTCGGCACTACTGCCCGGCGGGCGGCACGGCCGGCCGGTGCGGGAGGTGCGTGATGGGAACCGAGACGATGCCGCTGGTGAACGCGGTCAACGTGACCAAGGCCTTCCACCACGAGCAGGTGCTCAAGGGCATCGACCTGGCGGTGGAGAAGGGCCAGGTGGTCTGCCTGCTGGGGCCGTCCGGCTCGGGGAAGACGACGTTCCTGCGCTGCGTCAACCAGCTCGAGGACATCGACGGAGGCCGGATCTGGGTCGACGGCGACCTCATGGGGTACGCCGAACGCAACGGCAAGCTGTACCGCCTGAAGGACAAGGAGATCGCCGCGCAGCGCCGCGGCATCGGCATGGTCTTCCAGCGGTTCAACCTGTTCCCGCACATGACGGCGATCGACAACGTGGCCGAGGCGCCGATCCAGGTCAACGGCGAGGGCAGGCGGGCAGCCCGGGAGCGAGCCAGGGAGCTGCTCGCGCGAGTGGGACTCGGTGACCGCTGCCCGGCGTACCCGTCGGAGCTGTCCGGTGGCCAGCAGCAGCGCGTCGCCATCGCGCGGGCGTTGGCCATGCAGCCGAAGCTCATGCTGTTCGACGAGCCGACCTCCGCGCTCGACCCCGAGCTCGTCGGCGAGGTCCTCGCGGTCATGCGCGAGCTGGCGGCGGACGGGATGACGATGATCGTGGTGACCCACGAGATGTCGTTCGCCCGTGAGGTCGCCGACACGGTCGTCTTCATGGACAACGGTGTGGTGGTCGAGGCAGGCCCACCGAGCCAGGTGATCAACAACCCGCAGCACGAGCGGACCAAGACCTTCCTGTCCCGGCTACGGTCGGAGCACGAGCACTTGTGAGGCGCTGACGCTCGCCGACGAGCCTCAGGTCGACCTGCAGGTAGGTTTCCCCGGGTCAGGGCGCGACCACTGCGTGTGCATCGCCGGGCCGGACCATGGAAGATGTACGCGGTGGGCGCCTGCCCAGACGTTTCGCCCACCAGGGAGGCAAGCCAGTGAGCAGCACCGGACGACGCGCCGAGGTCCGCCTCAGCATCCCCGCGGACGGCGCCTACGTCGCCGTGCCGCGATCGGTCGTCGGCAACCTCGCCGCGCGCAACGACTTCACCGTCGACGCCATCGACGACCTGCGCATCGCCGTCGACGAGGCCTGCGCGCTGCTGCTCCCGCAGGCGACCGACGACGTGCTGGACTGTGTGTTCCGGATCGAGCCGCCGCTGCTCATCGTCAGCACCACCGCCACGGTGCCGCACGACTGGAGGCCCGACACCTCCTCCTTCGGCTGGACCGTGCTGGCCGCGCTGGTGGACTCCGTCGCGGCGGAGTCGACCGACGGGCGGCTGACCATCACCATCACCGCCTCGGCCGCAGTGTCGGAGCAGGCGTGACCGAGGAGCTGTCCCTGGGCGAGCCCCGGGAACCGACGGATCTGCGTACCCGGACAGCCGCCTTCTTCCGGGCGATGGCCGCCTCGGCGCCGGGCGAACCGGCGTACGCGGAGGCCAGGGACGGCCTGGTCGGGTTGCACATGCCACTGGTCGAGCACCTGGCCCGCCGGTTCCGCAACCGCGGTGAGCCGTACGACGACCTGGTCCAGGTCGCGACCATCGGCCTGATCAAGGCCGTCGACAGGTTCGACCCCGACCGGGGGGTGGAGTTCTCGACGTACGCGACGCCGACCATCCTCGGGGAGATCAAGCGGTACTTCCGGGACAAGGGCTGGGCCATCCGGGTGCCCCGCCGGCTGCAGGAGCTGCGGCTCTCGCTGACGGCGGCCACGGCCGAGCTCACCCAGGAGCTGGGCCGGGCCCCGACAGTGTCGGAGCTGGCCGGGCGGCTCGACCTGCCGGCGGACCTGGTCATCGAGGGACTGGAGTCCGCGAACGCGTACAACACCTTGTCGCTGGACGCGCCGGACCAGAACGAGGCGGACGCCACCACCGTCCTGGATGGCCTCGGCGGCGAGGACGAGGCACTGGAGGGCGTCGAGTACCGGGAGTCCCTCAAGCCGCTCCTGGCGCAGCTGGAGACTCGCGAGAAGCGCATCCTGACGCTGCGGTTCTTCCGCGGCATGACCCAGTCCCAGATCGCCGAGGAGATCGGCATCTCCCAGATGCATGTATCGCGCCTGCTGGCCCGCACCCTGACCGAGCTGCGCTCCGGCCTGCTCGAGGAGTGACCGCGGCGACCTGACGGCTGCCGGTCAGAGGGCCGGGCCGTCGCGGGTCGGGTCGTCGGCCAGCGCGTCCGTCGAGGCGCGCTGGAACACGGCCACCAGGGCGACGACCGCCGCGATCGCGAGCAGGATCGACACCCACCTGGTAGAGCCGCCCCAGAAGCTCCAGGCAACCCCGAGCTGGATCAGCTGAGCGAACACGGTCGGTCCCCGGCTCCAGGTGGCCCTGCGGAGCAGCCCCCGAGCGACCACCACCAGCCCCACGCCGTACAGAATCAGGAAGGCCGCCGTGGTCAGTCCGAGCACCAGCCGGCTGCTGTCGATCGTGATCGCCTCGGCGACGCCCAGGACGGCGACGAGGAACCCCTCGATCGCTACGACGAGTGCCGCCAGCTTGAGCGGGCGAGGCACAGTGGGAGAAGTGGAATCGGTCGGCACGTCTGCCAGCGTAGATGGCCCGAGGTCGCGCGTAGCCCCGGGAGACTTCGATCGGTTACCTGCAGTGAACGGGTGATCGCAGCGGAAGGCCTTGCGTTCGGATTTCGGACGAAGCGGAACGCTGGACACCGGTTAGGAGTGTTAAGGAAGTGTTGTGATCGATCCGAGTGGGCAAAGACCCTTGTTTCCCCCACCCGACATTGGGAACATGGGGGCTGTTCGTGAAAACGTTCACAACGCTCCGCACCACCCCCGTGCGAGTACTGGCGCGCTGATTGGGCACACAACAAATCCGACAGCGCATGACGACTACTGAGAGAGATGGGATCCGCCATGGATTGGCGCCACCGGGCCGTTTGCCTCGATGAGGACCCGGAACTGTTCTTCCCCATCGGCAACACCGGGCCCGCGATCATGCAGATCGAGGAGGCCAAGCAGGTGTGCCGTCGCTGCGACGTGCGTGAACAGTGCCTCGCCTGGGCACTGGAGGCCGGCCAGGACCACGGTGTCTGGGGCGGCCTGAGTGAGGACGAGCGACGCGCGCTCAAGCGCCGAAACGCCCGGGCTCGCATCCGCACCGCCTGATCGCCTACGCAGACGTCGGCCCCGCGGGATCCGCGGGGCCTTTCACATTCCACCCAGTGCCGGCGTTGCTGCCACAGGAATGCCCGTCCAAGGCCGAACGTGCCTGGCGCCGACAAGGTCGCGAAGATGGCGGAGAGGGCTCACTCCTTGACCGGGATGTCGAGCACGACGGTCGTTCCCGGTCCGTCCGCCCGCGGCCCGAACTCGAGGACCCCGTCGAGCTCGCCGATCACCAGGGTGCGCACGATGGACAGCCCGAGGTTGCCCGACGTCTCCGAGTCGAACCCGGGCGGCAGTCCGCTGCCGTCATCGGTGACCGTGACCCGCAGCCGCCCCAGCGAGCGCCGGGCGCCCAGCTCGATGGTGCCGGAGTGGCTGTCGAAGGCGTGCTCGACGGAGTTCTGGAGGAGTTCGGTCAGCACCATCGCCAGCGGTGTGGCGACCTCGGAGTCCAGCACGCCGAACGAGCCGGTCCGCCGCATCTCCACCTGGGTCGCGACGGTCGACACGTCGGCCACCATCGCCGCCACCCGGTCGGCCACGTCGTCGAAGTCGACGTGCTCGTCGAACGACTCCGACAGCGTCTCGTGCACGATCGCGATCGAGCCGACGCGGCGCACGGCCTCGGCCAGCGCGAGCTGCGCCTCCGGCACGGTGATGCGCCGGGCCTGCATCCGCAGCAACGCGGCGACCGTCTGGAGGTTGTTCTTGACGCGATGATGGATCTCCCGGATGGTCGCCTCCTTGGTGACCAGCTCCCGCTCCCGGCTCCGCAGCTCGGTGACGTCACGGAGCAGGATCAGCGCCCCCACGTGCTCACCCTCGGCCCGCAGCGGGATCGCCCGCAGGAACAGCGTCGCCTCACCGTTCTCGACCTCCAGCTCCCGGGCGGCCCTGCCGGACAACACCGTCGCCAGCACGTCGTCCACCTTCCGGCCGTTCTTGATCAGCTCGCCGGTGACGTCCTTCAACCGGCTGCCGACGAGATCGGTCACCAGACCCATCCGGCGGTAGGCGGACAACGCGTTCGGGCTCGCGAACGTCACCATGCCGTGGCGATCGACCCGGATGCACCCGTCCCCGACCCGCGGCGACGTGGACAGCAGCCGCTCGCCGCCGTACGGGAAGATGCCGTCGCTGATCATCCGGGCCAGGTCGGTGGCGCTCTGCAGGTAGGCGATCTCCAGCCGGCTCGGCGTCCGGACCCCCAGCAGGTTGGTGTTGCGCGCGATCACCGCGATCACCCGGTCGCCGCGCCGGACCGGGATGGTCTCCACCCGCACCGGCACGTCGTCACGCCACTCCGGGTCGCCCTCGCGGCAGATCCGGCCCTCGTCGTACGCCTGGTCCAGCAGTCGCCGGCGGTCCCGCGGGATGAAGCTGCCGACGATGTCGTCCAGGTACGCCGTCGGGCCGGTCGTCGGCCGCATCTGCGCGCCAGCCCAGAACCCCAGGCCCTCGGTGTCGGGCAGCCAGAGCACCAGGTCTGCGAACGACAGGTCGGCCAGCAGTTGCCAGTCGGACACCAGCAGGTGCAGCCGGTCCAGATCGGCCTGGTCCAGCGTCGTGTGATGGCGTACCACATCTGTCAAAGACGGCACGTTCCCGAGCCTAGTGCCCGGTGCCACCCGATCCCGCCCGGACGTGTCGGGCACGGGGACTCGCGGTGGGTGGACCGGCACGATAGACATGACCGATGGGTGTTGCCGGAGACGCCCCTAGTGAAAGGATGCCCCGGTGGAGTCGACGTACTGGCAGGACGTGATGGCCGCGGATTACGCGGTTCCTGGCGATCGTGCGCTGACCGACCTCACCGAAGAGCTTGTCCGTGGACTCGCCAGCACGAACCCGCAGATCCGCGACTCGCTGGCGTACCCGACGCTCGCGACCTGGCTGGAGCGCGGGGTGTACGACGACCTGCTACCCGGTTTCGGTGACGGCCTGTGCGCGGGACTGTCCTACGGGCTGGGTGAGGACGGCACCGACACGGTGTTCCGGCGCTCCTTCACCGCTCTGACGCTGGCGGAGGTGATCCACCGCGACAACGCCGAGTTCCTCGTGCACGACGAGGTGGTGATGCGCTGGGGTGACCGGCTGGCCACCTGGCTGCTGCGCGAGCGAGACCTGCGCGGTTATGTGTCCGAGTGCGGCTGGGCGCATGCCGTGGCGCACGGTGCGGACGCCATCGGGGCGCTGGCCCGTTCACGGCACTGTGACGCGGGCGTCCTGCGTGCGCTCCTCGACGTACTGGCCGACCGGGTCGTCAAGGAGACGCCGTACCGCTGGGTGCACGAGGAGCACGACCGGATCGCGCACGCCGTCATGACCGTGCTGCACCGCAACATGCTCTCCAGCGACGAGCTCGAGCGCTGGCTGAAGCCGATCGCGGCGATGGCCGCGCAGCAACCGCTGATGCACGAGACACTGCCGGAGTGGCCGACACCGCAGGTGTTCAACGCCCGCGGCGTGCTGCACGTGCTGCTCAGCCAGCTCGCGATCGGCGTCAAGGGCTTCCCGATCCCCGGCGACGACGAGCTGTTCGGCCGCCCGATCGAGGCCCGCGCAGACCTGTTGCTGATGCTCACCGAAGCAGTCCGCGCCTCGCAGCCCTACATCTACCGCCCCGCCGCCAACCAGTCCTGACGCCTGCACGCGGTAGTGCAACCCGGCACGACGATCCGCACTTGTCGCTGCCCGTGATTTTCTGGGCCTCGGGCAACGACACACCGGACTCGGCTTGCGATGGCGAGTGCCCCGACACCCCGGCCTGTGGCTGATATCGATTCGGTCTGCACGCCAATTCGGAGGTTTTCGGGTCTAGTGCCCGTCTTTGGTGAGAGGTAGCGTGCGTCCTTGCGCCTGTGCCCCAAGGAGGATGCTGTGTCCAAACTGGCCGCGGTCAGACCCGCTTACTGGATCTCCGGCGTACTGCTGGTGATCTCGGTCGTCGTCCCACTCATGGTCTCCACCTATGCGAAGGACGAGCCCCGGCTCTGGGGCTTCCCCTTCTTCTACTGGTACCAGCTGATGTGGGTGTTCATCTCAGCCATCGTGGTGAGCCTCGCCTACCGGTTGGTGCTCCGGGAGGAGCGAAGGCGCCGAGCCGCCCAGGGACTGGCCAATGACGGCGTGAAGGAGCAGGAACTGTGAACGACGTCGACTACGTCCAGCTGGTCATCGTCATCCTGATCTTCGGCGCCGTCACGGTGATGGGCTTCGCGGCCTCCAGGTGGCGCCGCAAGGGCGGCCTGGACAGCCTTGACGAGTGGGGCCTGGGCGGCCGCGGGTTCGGTACCTTCATCACCTGGTTCCTGCTCGGCGGCGACCTCTACACGGCCTACACGTTCATCGCGGTACCCGCGGCGATGTATGCCACCGGCGCGATCAGTGGCTTCTTCGCGGTGCCCTACACGATCGTGGTCTACCCGATCATCTTCGTCTTCATGTCCCGGCTCTGGTCGGTCTCGCACCGCAACGGCTACGTGACCCCGGCGGACTTCGTCGGCGGCCGGTACGGCAGCCGCTCGCTCTCGCTGGCGGTCGCGGTCACGGGCATCCTCGCGACCATGCCGTACATCGCGCTCCAGCTCGTCGGCATGCAGGCCGTCTTCGAGACGATGGGCCTCGGCGGCGACAACACGCTCGCCAAGGACCTGCCGCTGCTGATCGCCTTCGCCGTGCTCGCGGCCTACACCTACTCGTCCGGCCTGCGGGCACCGGCGATGATCGCGTTCGTCAAGGACGGCCTGATCTACCTGGTGATCGGTGTGGCGATCATCTACCTGCCGCATGCGCTGGGCGGCTGGGACACCATCTTCGATGCAGCCAAGACCAAGATGGAGACCACCAACCCGAAGACGGACAAGCCGACGGGCGCCTTCATCCCGGGCGAGGGCGGCTTCACGTCGTACTGGACCCTCGCCCTCGGCTCCGCGCTGGCCCTGTTCATGTACCCGCACTCGATCACCGCGGTGCTGTCCACCAAGAACCGCAACGTGGTCCGGCGGAACGCGGCCATCCTGCCGGCCTACTCGCTGCTCCTCGGCCTGTTGGCACTGCTCGGTTTCGTGGCGATCACGGCGAAGGTCAACGTGGTCGGGCTGGACGGCCTGCCCAACCCGCAGCTGGCCATTCCGCGGCTGTTCGACCAGGAGTTCCCGGCCTGGTTCGCCGGAATCGCCTTCGCCGCCATCGCGGTCGGCGCGCTGGTGCCGGCGGCAATCATGTCGATCGCCGCGGCGAACCTGTTCACCCGCAACATCTACCGCGACTTCCTGAAGCCGGACGCCACGCCGGCCGAGGAGGCCAAGGTCTCCAAGCTGGCTTCGCTGCTGGTGAAGTTCGGTGCGCTGGTGTTCGTGCTGGCGATGGACAAGACCATCTCGCTGAACCTGCAACTGCTGGGTGGTATCTGGATCCTGCAGACCTTCCCGGCGATCGTCGGCGGTCTCTACACCCGCTGGTTCCACCGCTCGGCGCTGCTGGCGGGCTGGGCGGTCGCGATGGCGTACGGCACCATCACGGCGTACCGGGTCGTCAACCCGGCGACCGGCAAGCACTTCGGCGGCTCGCTGTCGAACATTCCGTTCACCGACCGGCCGGCGTACATCGCGCTGACCTCGTTCGTGATCAACGTCATCGTGGTGGTCTTGCTGACGCTGGTGTTCCGGACGCTCGGAGTGGCCGACGGCAAGGACTCGACCCATCCGACCGACTACGTCGCGGACGCCGGCGACCCGGGCGTCCGGGACCTTCCCGGGATCCTCGACGACGGATCGGCACCGGTCCGGACCTGAGGCAACGGCCCTCCTGCTCCCCTGGCAGGAGGGCCGTTCCGGTTCTTCCCGACACGCACGTTGTCCAGTTGAGCCGCCCCTACGGCAGCATCGGGGGACAATCGCGAGTGTGTTGTTGGTTCTGCTGGTCATGGGGCTCGCCGCGATGCTGGCGCTGCTCACTGGTGGCCGCTTCACGCGGCTGGCGGAGGATCCGCTGACAGGCCTGCGGTGGCTCGCCGCTGCCGCCGCCGGCCAAGTGGCCGGCTCATTGTCCGGGAGCCTCGTCTATGCGTCCGGCCTGGTCTGTTCGGCGATCTGCATCGGCGTCTTCCTGCGCCTCAACGTGCACCGGCCGGGCGTGGCACTGCTCGCGCTCGGCTTCGGCAGCAACGCTCTGGTGGTCGCTTTGAACGGCGCGATGCCCGTATCGCTTTCAGCGCTTGCCAGAGCAGGGCTGGACGCCACCCCGGACCTCGCGGCAGACCCTCGCCACGAGGTGTCCGGCGCCGGCACCATGCTCTCCTGGCTCGGGGACGTCGTACCTGTTGCGCTGCCGGGCCTCGGTCAGGCCGTCAGCCCAGGCGACGTACTGACCGCTGCCGGCGCCGGACTTGTCCTGTACGTCGGAATGGGTGCGGGCAGGTTGTCCGTCCCGCATCGTGCCGTGCCGTCGTGGGAGGCACTGGGCAAGGTCGGCAACGCGGCCTAGAAACGATATCCGCGCGCAACGACGCGGCGGAGTGATTCGACCACGACCGGGTCGTACTCTGCGCCGATGCCGAGGCCGATGTTCTCCATCGCCTTCTCCGGGCTCTGTCCGGTGCCTTCGCCGACCAGTTGCTCGTACGCCAGCGCGACATTGACGATCCCGCTCTCCAACGGGATGTCGGCGTTGTTCGCCCGGCCGTGGCGGTACGGGTCGTTCGAGTGCCGCACGATCTCAGCCACGCGATCCAGCACTCCGGACCGTTCGATCACCGACGCCCCGATCTCCGCGGCGCGCCGCCGCTCCTCCCTGCTGCGCAGCAGCGAGGCTCCGCCGGGGCTCGGATCCGCCAGGGCCAGCTGGCCCACCCCGGACAGCAAGGCCGCGTACTCCAACGCCTCCATCCGCGGTGGCGCCAGGCCCAGGTCGTTGCCTATCGCCACGGCGAGGCTCGCGGTCCGCGCGTTCTGCCCCGGACTGCTGAAGCCCGCGATCTCGGTGCTGCGGGCCATCGATCGCACGGTGGTCCGATAGGTCCGCTGTGCCGACGCGAACCGCCGGAACGCGAACTGGGTGAGGAAGAGGGGAACGACGACCAGTGGCGGCGCCCACAGCCCCAACAGCGACGTGCTGGCCGCGAGCAGCATGCCGCTGATGCCCATCGCCAGTCCGATCCTGGCCATCACGGTCAGCTCGTCGCGCAATGCCGCCGGGAAGGGACGGTTGTTGCGCTCGGTGGCCTGCCCCGCGCCGACGAGGGCATCGATGACGCCGGCCGCAAGCACGCCGAGGAACATGGCCGCGGTCAGCGGAAGTGCGTGCGACCACGTCCCGTTCCAGTCCATGTCCTCCGGAGCCACCACGGAGAAGACCGCGGCAGCACAAGCTGCCGACAGGATCCTCCGGCAGGAGACCACGATGTCCCACCACAAAGCGGTGACGACTCGTGGCACGACACCTGCCACCGTCGCGATCACCACCACCGTCACCACCTGAGCGACGTCGGGCGGGACCACGACCTCAGGCCCGCGCAGCATCGCGTAGCCGAGGGCTGCGCTGGTCGCGATCGGCGCCCGGTTGTGGTTCCCGTCGACGCGGAACTGCACCATCTCACCGACCGCGATCAGCATCCCGAAGGCCAGGGCGAACGGCCACCCCGTGACGCCACGCTCAACGGTCAGCGTCAGCGCGGCGATCCCGAGGCCGGCACCTGCCAGGACGATCACGACACCGCTGCCGGACACCCGCAACGGCACGCCGTCGACCTCCGCGCTCATCAGACCACCGGGCCCGCGGCGGAACCGGATGCCCCGCCGCCGCTGCCGAGGCTGAGGTCGTCGTGGTCGATACTCACCCGCACACTGCCGTCCGGCGCGGGCTGGTCGAGGGCAGCCGCCTTCCAGCCACGAGAGCGGATGACCTCGACGAACGCGTCGACCAGCCCCGGGTCGAAATGGGTGTGGCGATCCTGGACCAGGATGGCCAGGGTCTCATCGATGGTCCGCGCCGGCCGGTACGAACGGGTGGAGGTCAGACAGTCGAAAGCGTCGACGATGCCGATCATCCGGGCGAAGTAAGGAATGTTGGTGCCGCTCAGTCCCGCCGGATAGCCCGTTCCGTCGAATTTCTCATGATGATGGAGAACCGCTGACTTCACTTCCTCGAGGAACGGAATGTTGCCGATCAGCTCGACCCCGCGGGCGGGATGCAAACGGATCGCGTCCATCTCGGAGTCGTCGAGGCGGCCGGGTTTCTGGATGATGCTGGTCGGTACCCCGACCTTGCCGACGTCGTGCAGCAGGCCCGCGTGCTCGAGGGCGTTCTGACGGTCGTCAGGGAGCTTCAGGTGCCGGCCCAACATCCCGACACCCTCGCTCACCCGTTCGGAGTGGCCACGCGTGTAGAGATCCTTGGTCTCGATCACCTGGATGAACGCCCGCATGGTCGCCGCCTGAGCCAGGCGCTCGGCCTCGTACTGCGACAGAGCCCAGCGAGCGACCACCAGTGGCCCGAGAATGAGCACGCCGGCGAAGATGTTGAGGCCGCCGAGCCAGACCACGGCCATCGAGAGCCCGAGCAGTCCGTAGCCGAGGACCGGAAGGGCCGTGCTCCGGACCACGTTGCGAAGGAACTCGCCGACACCGCTGGGACCACGTTCGAGACTGAGGACCATCGAGACGAGAAGGGCGTTCACGACCTGGAGCGCGATACTGGCCGCCGTGGTGGCGATCAGGGCATCCGGCACGCGATCGAAGACCTCGTCGCCGACCGGACCATCCAGAGCGGCATAGACCAAAGCGGCGCCGGCCGCCGAGAGCACCCGTTGGGCGCTGTTGAAGATTCGTTTGATGACAGGAGCAGGTGCCTGGGCCAACGAGCCGACAGCTGCGACCACGACAGCCGCCGCAGGCCCGGCGATGACATAGACGGCGACGAGAACAACGGAGCCGAGTTCGATCTGGCGCTGCGTATGAACCGAACGCAAAGAGCTCGCCACGAGCGCAACCAGACAAAGCCCGCTCACGACCATGGGGTCTTGTGTCTTGGACAAGGCCAGTACAAACGTAAAGAGGGCGACGGCAGCTGTCGTCGCAACCACGAGACGCAAGATCCCGACCCGAGGGCGCCATGTCATTTCATGCCCTCCATGGCAGAAGGATCACCAGTCCCAAACGTCCGCGAACATAGTATGTCACCTCCGATCAGCGTTGCAGTCTTGTGTCTGCGAGCAGACACAGGGGGGCAGACAGCACGGTCGCTGACTCGCCATGATTTTGCTCAGCAGGCGTGCGCCGAAACACTGTAAGCCAGTCTGTGACTCGCCGCACTGTCCTGATCACACCTCCGGATATGAGAGACTGTGACTCTTTGCAGTTGCTACAAGGAGGCTTTTCCATGGGCAAGACCGGTCGTAAGCGCCGTGCGCGCAAGAAGAAGGGCGCGAACCACGGCAAGCGCCCCAACGCCTGAGTCAGGCGGTTACGCACAGCAAGGACCCCGGACCAAAACCGGGGTCTTTGCAATTAGGTCACATGTCACCACAAAGCCGACGTTCCATCGGTTCGTATTCACTCTGTATTCATTGGATTACACAGTGCCACGAGATAGCGCGTCGCCGATTTGGCTTCACTGCTTACGTAATGTCCGCCTTCCGCTACGGATTGTCAATACCGGAGCGGTGGCCTACTGCTGACATCGGTGGCGGGGACAGACCCCCGAGCGAACCGAGTTACTCCTGGGTGCGGATCTCGGCGCGGACCTCGGTGATCCGGAGCAGGATCTTCTCGCGAAGGGACGCCGGCGCGTGCTCATCACCACACGAGCGGTGCACCAGCTTCTTCACGCACCGCTCGAGGTCGTACTGGTCGAGGCACGGAGCGCACTCTTCCAGGTGTTGGCGGATCTCCTCGTTGCTGGCGTCTTCGAGCTCGTTGTCGATGAAGACGTAGACACGCTGCAGGATCTCGCTGCAGTCAACGTCGTGGTGCCCGCCGCAGCTCACGACCCCTCCCTCTCAGCCGAAGCTGATGCTGATGCGTCCTCGGCCGGGATCAGGCCCCGCTCGCGGGCGTAGTCGGCCAGCAGCTCGCGCAGCTGGCGACGGCCACGGTGCAGGCGTGACATCACGGTACCGACCGGGGTGCCCATGATCTCGGCGATCTCCTTGTAGGCGAACCCCTCGACGTCAGCGAGGTAGACGGCCAACCGGAAGTCCTCCGGAATGGCCTGCAGGGCCGCCTTGACGTCCGAGTCGGGCAGGTGTTCCAGCGCCACCGACTCGGCCGACTTCAGACCACCCGAGGTGTGCGACTCGGCGGCGGTGAGCTGCCAGTCCTCGATCTCCTCGGTGGGCGACTGCGCCGGCTGGCGCTGCCGCTTGCGGTATCCGTTGATGAAGGTGTTCGTCAGGATCCGGTACAGCCACGCCTTCAGGTTGGTGCCTGGCGTGAACTGGTGGAACGAGCTGTACGCCCTCGCGAAGGTGTCCTGGACGAGGTCCTCGGCGTCGGCGGGGTTGCGCGTCATCCGCATCGCCGCGGCGTACATCTGGTCAAGGAAAGGCAGGGCCTCACGCTCGAAGCGCTCGGTCCGCTGCTCGGGTGTCTCGGTTGTCGTGGGAGTCGGCATCGTGATCGAGAATACCGGGGTCTTCACAGTCTTCTGCTCACGAGGCAGCAACGTCACCGTCATGTACGCCACAACAGCGATCGCCGCGGCGTCATTCCCGCCCCGGCGGATCAGCCGGAGACTTCGCGGATGACCCACTCCAGCACCGCCTCGACCAGCAGGTCGAACGTCTCCGCCTGGGACAGCACGGCCCGTTTCGGCACCTTGAACGAGTGGTCGGCATCCGGAATGACGGCCATCTCGGTGAGCGGCGGGAACTCCTCCGGCGTACCGAACGGGTCCTTCTCACCCTGCACCACCAGGGTCGGCAGCCCGCTGGCCTGCAACTCCGCCACGCGGCTCTTGTCCGGCTTGCCCGGCGGGTGGAGCGGGAACGACAACGCCAGGACGCCGGACCCGCCCAGGCTCGCCGCCGTACGGCAGGCCACCCGGGCCCCCGCGCTGCGGCCGCCGAGCACGAGCGGTGTTCGGATCCGGAGCTGACCGATCGTTGCGATCCACGCCTCGTCCAGCACCTTCGGCGCGGGCGCGACCTTCCTGCCGGCGCGCCGCCAGGGCTGTTCGATCAGGAACACGTTGATGTCCTGCCGCGGCAGCCGCGCGGCCAGCGCCACCAGATCGCCCGCCTCGATCCCGCCACCTGCCCCGTGACCGAGCGCGAGGGTCGCCACCGGTCGCCGGGCCCGATGGGCCACGATCCGCGCCTCACCGTGCGGCGTCGCCACAATCCGTTCGTCGGTCACGGCCCGATCATGTCACTCCCATGGACCGGGGCACGGCCGCTGAACGCACGCCGTCACCGTGTCCTCCCCTACGACCGCGCAGCCGGCCGGGCCGGACAACCCTGCCGGCTCAGAACAGCGTGATCTCCTCCGGCTCGTCCGGCTTGTCGCTCGGGTCGGGCCCGTCGGGCGGTAGCGGATCGATCAGGTGCGGGCCGTTGTTCTTCACCGAGCTGACCGCCTTGGACACCGCGTACGCCTCCAGCCGACCCGGTGCCGCCGGGACCAGCAGGCCGAGCAGGTCGTCAGGATCGGAGCTCGTCGGGTCCAGCCACGCGTCGTACCGGTCCTTCTCAACCAGCAGCGGCATCCGGTCGTGGATCCGGCCGAGATCGTCCGGCGCGGTGGTGGTGAGCACCGTGCAGGTCCACAGCCAGGCCTCGTCCTTGTCGGGGTCGGCGACGGCCTTGTCGCGCCAGATCTCGTACAGCCCGGCCATGGCCAGCACTCCCCCGTCGGCCGGGTGGATGAAGTACGGCTGCTTGACGGGCTTGCCGTTCACCTTCTGCTCGGTCTCGTACCACTCGTAGTAGCCGTCGGCCGGCAGCAGGCAGCGGCGGGACGCGAAGGCCTTCTTGAAGGCGGGCTTCTCGGCCACCGTCTCCATCCGGGCGTTGATCAGGCGGCTGCCGATCGAGGTGTCCTTCGCCCAGGACGGGACCAGGCCCCACTTCACCGTGGTGAGCTTGCGCACCACCTCGTCGGGTTGCTCCCGGTTGCGACGCTCCACCACCGCGATCACCGGATCGGTCGGGGCCACGTTGTAGTTCTCGGGCAGCTCGAGCACGGACTCCTTCACGTTGCCCGCGTCGATCTCGAACTCGACCACGAGGTCGGCGGGATCCCGGCTGGATGCATAGCGGCCACACATGAAGAACAGCCTAGGGCGAGCCACCGACAGCGGTAGCGGTGTGCGGCCGGCTTCCAAGCATGCGCTGAGCCACTCCGGCCTCCCAGGACGGAATTCGCTTTGCCAGCCGAGGTGCTCGCCACCTAGCCTTGAGGGGTTCGCGCTGACGGAACCGAGTAGCGCCGTACACCTGTGGTCCAGAGAGTCGCCGGCAGCTGGGAAGGCGACGCACAGGCCGGCTGTGAAGACACTCCCGAGCGAATGAGGTACCAGAGGCCGGGCCGCAATCCCGCGGGCCGGTGAAGGTGTGGTGGCACCGCGAGTTCCCCTTCGCCCACACCTCCGGGGTTCGAGAAGACCAACGGAGGTGAAACAGCGATGCGCATTCTGAACCAGGAACTCCCCCGCAGGGCCGGACAGTCCGTCACGGTGGCCGGCTGGATCCATCGAAGGCGACGGCTCGCAGCCGTCAGCTTCCTCGTGCTGCGCGACCGGTCAGGCCTGAGCCAGATCGTCGTCAAGGCACCCGAGACCCTGGCCCAGCTCGACGAGCTCGGGGAGGAGACCGTGGTGCAGGTGACGGGCACCGTCGCCGCCAACCCGCAGGCGCCAGGCGGGGCCGAGATCGTCGACCCCGTCATCGAGCCGCTCACCGAACCGGCGCGGACGCCACCGATAGAGCTGTGGCGTCCCACCGTCGGCGCAGGCCTGCCGGCCGTGCTGGACAACGCTGCGGTGTCCCTGCGCCACCCCGCCGTACGCGCGGGCTGGGAGGTTGCCGCTGCCGCGCTGCACGGCTACCGCAGCACGCTCGACGGGCTGGACTTCACGGAGATCCAGACCCCGAAGATCGTCGGTTCGGCGACCGAGTCGGGTGCCAACGTTTTCGCTCTGGACTACTTCGGGCGCCCGGCGTACCTGGCCCAATCGCCGCAGTTCTACAAGCAGACGATGGTCGGCGTCTTCGAACGCGTCTACGAGGTCGGCCCGGTCTTCCGCGCCGAGCCGCACGACACCGTCCGGCACCTCGCCGAGTACGTCTCGCTGGACGCCGAGCTGGGCTTCATCCAGGACCACCGCGACGTTCTCGTGGTGCTTCGCGAGGTGGTTGCGGGCATGCTCGCCGCGGTCGGCTCCAACGCCGCGGACGCGCTGGAGCGGATCGGCGTCGAGCTGCCGTCGATCCCGGCGGAGGTGCCGATCCTGCACTTCAGCGAGGCGCTCAAGCTGGCCGGGGCGGACCCGGACGAGCCGGACCTGGCTCCGGCCGACGAACGCGCGATCGGAGAGTGGGCCCTGCGCGAGCACGGCAGTGACTTCGTCGCGGTCGAGGGCTATCCGATGGTCAAGCGTCCGTTCTACACCCACCCGCAGCCGTCGGACCCGCGCTGGTCCAACTCTTTCGACCTGCTCTTCCGGGGCATGGAACTGGTCACCGGCGGTCAGCGCCTGCACCGGCCGACCGACTACGAGGCGGCTCTCCGGGCCAAGGGCGAGTCCCCTGACTCCCCCGCCTACAGCACCTACCTGCAGGCGTTCAGGCACGGCATGCCCCCGCACGGCGGATTCGCCATCGGTCTGGAGCGCTTCGTGGCCCGCCTCATCGGAGCCGAGAACGTCCGCGAGGTCACCCTCTTCCCCCGTGACCTCCATCGCCTGACCCCCTGACGCCATCCGCCCCGCCCCACCCCTACCCCGCCACCAGGCGGGCAGGGGCGGGGCGAGGTGGCGGCAGAGGGGGTGGTGGAGGATGGCGGGCATGGTGAGCGAGGTGGACAGGGTTGTGCTCGCAGCGGTCGACGATGGGCAGATCGTCGAGGATCTGCGGGCGCTGGTGCGGATTCCGAGCGTCGACGGCACGGCGGCCGAGAGCGACGTGCAGGCGTGGTGCGCCCGGCGCCTGGGCGAGCTCGGGCTGACCGTCGACCATTGGCAACTCGACCTCGACCAGGTCCGGGCCGAGCCGGACTTCCCCGGCATGGAGGTGGACCGGACCGAGGCCTGGGGCTGTGTCGCCACGCTCGGGCCGGTGGGCACCGCCCCGGGGCTGATCCTCAACGGCCACGTCGACGTCGTACCGCCGGGCGATCTCGCCCTCTGGCCGGACGACGGCCCGTTCTCCGCCCGCGTCAGCGACGGGCTGATGTGGGGCCGCGGCACCTGCGACATGAAGGGAGGTGTCGCCGCCATGATCGGCGCCGCCGCCGCACTCGCCGCAGCCGGAGTGTCGCTCGCCAAGCCGCTCGCCCTTCACACGGTGGTCGGAGAGGAGGACGGCGGGGTCGGCGCCTTCGCCACGCTTCGCCGCGGGCACCGGGGTGAGGCCTGCGTGATCGCCGAGCCGACCGCGGGCGGTGTCATCCCCGCCAACGCCGGCTCGCTGACGTTCCGGCTGGAGGTTCCCGGCCTGGCCGCGCACGGCTCGACCCGCACGCGCGGCGTCAGCGCAATCGAGAAGTTCGAGCCGATCCATGCCGCCCTGCGCGCGCTCGAGGCGGAGCGCAACCGCGACCCGCACCCGTTGCTGAGTCACCTGGACCTGGCCAATCCGCTGTCTGTCGGCATCGTCCGGGCCGGCGACTGGGCCAGCACAGTTCCGGACCTCCTGGTCGCGGAGGGCCGGTACGGGGTACGCCTGGGTGAGTCTGTCGACGCAGCCCGGCAGGCGTTCGAGTGGGCCGTGGCCGACGCCTGCGCCAGGGACGACTGGCTGCGAGACCATCCGGTCAAGATCAGCTGGCCCGGCGGGGTATTCGCCTCCGGCGCGTTGCCCGACGGTGATCCCCTGCTGGACGACACGCTCCACGCGGCCACCGACGCCGGCGCGGGCGCCGTACCTGAGGTCAAGGGCGGACCGTACGGCTCGGACCTCCGCCAGTACGCCGCGGCGGGGATCCCGACCCTGCAGTACGGCCCGGGCGATGTTCGGCATGCCCACGCGACGAACGAGCACGTGGTCGTCGCCGAGGTCCTGCACTGCGCCCGGGTATACGCGCTCCTCGCCGTACGACGTTGTGCCGCGGCCGGGGAATAAGCGTGCCGACACGGACGGTTGCCCATCGCATGCGCATCGACATCTGGTCCGACGTCGTCTGTCCCTGGTGCTACATCGGCAAGCGCCGGCTAGAGCAGGCATTGTCCGAGGCCCGGCCGACCGACGGGGCCGAGATCATCTGGCACAGCTTCCAGCTGGACCCGTCGGCACGGTCCGACGACCCGCGTGACCTGGCCGACCGCCTCGGCGCCAAGTTCGGCGGCGGACGCGAGCTCGGTCTGCAGGCGAACGCCCGGGTGACCACGATCGCCGCGGAGGTCGGGCTGGAGTTCAACCTGGACGTCGCGAAGTCGGCCAACACCGTCGACGCGCACCGCGTCCTCCACCTCGCCCGGGAGCTCGTCGAGTCCGGCGAGCTGCCGCCGGACGGCCAGGACCGGCTCAAGGAGCGATACCTCCGGGCCTACTTCACCGACGGCGAACCGGTCGGCGACCACGCCACCCTGACGCGCCTCGCGGTCGAGGTCGGCCTGCCGGCGGAGCGGGTCGCCGAGGTCCTCGCCGGTACGGTGTACGCGGCCGAGGTGGAGGCCGACCAAGCTCAAGCCCTGGCGTACGGCGCGAACGGAGTCCCGTTCTTCGTCATCGACGAGAAGTACGGCGTGAGCGGCGCGCAGCCCGTCGAAGTGTTCGCGGAAGCGCTGCGTCGGGCCCAGTCAGACCGCAAGCCGGTGACGCTCGTCACCGGGCCCGGCACGGCGGACGCCGACGTCTGCGGTCCGGACGGCTGCCCGATCTGAGACACGACACGCGGGAAGGGCTGAACCGCCTCCCGTGGCATCTGTAGCATCCGGCAAGGTATGAAGGAGCCATGACTGTCGTGCGTGCACTCGCCAGGCCGATGCTGTCCACCATCTTCATCGTGCAGGGCTCGATGGTGTTCCGGAACCCCGAGCCCCTCGTGCCCAAGGCGCAGCCCGTGACCGATCGGCTGGTGCCGATGGCCAGGCGGGTGGCACCGGCGCGGGTCGGCGACCGGATCCCGGAAAGCACCAAGAGCCTGGTCCGGCTCAACGCCGCCGCCCAGGTGCTCGGCGGCGCGGCCCTCGCGAGCGGTTCCGGCCGCCGCCTCGGCGCCACCGTTCTCGCCGCGTCGCTGGTGCCGACCACTCTGGCCGCGCACAGGTTCTGGGAGGAGTCGGAGCCGTCCGTCCGGGCGACGCAGAAGGTCCAGTTCATGAAGAATCTGGGCCTGCTCGGCGGGCTGCTGCTGGCCGCGGTCGACACGGAGGGCAAACCGGGCGTCGCCTGGCGGACGAAGCACGGCGCGAAGGTCGCGCGGCGAGAGACCAAGCGCGCGGGCAAGCTGGCCAAGCGCGAGACCAGGCAGCTTGCCAGGACGGCGCGGCGGGAGGGCCGGATAGCCGCCCGCCTGGCCAGGGCCGAGTTGCCCTTCGGTTGATCCACCCGCAGTCGGGCGCCCGATAGTCTCGTCGCTGACAGGAATTGCCGTCGCGAGGAGATCAGGCAGATGCGAGTGTACGGATGGTGACGTCGAGCGATGCCGGTTGGCCGGCGCCGAGGCCTGACGGGCCGGTGAGCGGGCGAGTCACGGTGCCCGGCTCCAAGTCCATCAGCAACCGTGCGCTCATCCTCGCAGCCATCGCCGACGGCCCCTCCACCCTCAGCGGTCTGCTCGCCGCCCGCGACACCTCGCTCATGCGGGCCGCCCTCGTATCGCTCGGCGTCGGCATCAGCGAGAAGAACGGCCTGGTGACCGTGACGCCCGGCTCGCTGAAGGGCCCGGCCGCCATCGACTGCGGGCTGGCCGGCACCGTGATGCGGTTCGTGCCACCCGTGGCCGCGCTGGCCGACGGCGTGATCTCGTTCGACGGTGATCCGTACGCCCGTGAGCGGCCCATGCACGTCATCCTCGACGCACTCCGCCGGCTCGGCGTCGACATCGACGACCGGGACGCCGGCCGGATGCCGTACTCCGTGAACGGGACCGGCTCGGTGCGCGGCGGCGAGGTCACCCTCGACGCCTCCGGCTCCAGCCAGTTCGTGTCCGCGCTGCTGCTCGCCGGCGCGCGCTACGAGGAGGGCGTCGACATCCGGCACGACGGAAAGCCGGTGCCGTCACAGCCGCACATCGACATGTCCGTGGCGATGCTCCGCGAACGCGGTGTCCAGGTGGACGACTCCGACCCGAACCGCTGGGTCGTCTCCCCTGGCCCGATCCGCGCCCTCGACACCGCGATCGAACCCGATCTGTCCAACGCGGCGCCCTTCCTGGCCGCGGCCGCGATCACCGGCGGCACCGTGACCGTGACCGGCTGGCCGCAGAGCACGACCCAGCCCGGGGACCAGTTGCGGGAGATCTTCACCCGCTTCGGCGCCGAGGTGTCGCTCGACCGCGCCGGCCTCACACTTCGCGGAACCGGGGAGGTGCACGGGGTCGACCTCGACCTGCGCGACGTGGGTGAGCTCACCCCCGTCATCGCCGCTGTCGCCGCGCTCGCGGACGGGCCGTCGTACCTGCGGGGCATCGCCCACCTGCGATTCCACGAGACCGACCGCCTGGCGGCGCTGGAGACCGAGCTCAACGCCGTGGGCGCTGAGGTCACGCAGACCGCGGACGGTCTGGAGATCCGCCCGAAGGCGCTGCACGGTGGCCTGTTCGGCACCTATCACGACCATCGGATGGCCCACGCCGCCGCCGTGATCGGTCTCGCCGTCGACGGACTCCGGATCGAGAACGTGGCCACCACGGCGAAGACGATGCCGGAGTTCCCCGAGCTGTGGTCCGATCTGATCGCCGGTACCCTGTCCGGGGGCGCGACGGGCTGATGTCGCGGTACGACGAGGAAGCGAAGTACGACCGACCGAAGCGCCGGACCCGGCCGCGCACCAAGGACCGGCCGACGTACGCCGACGCCGTCACCGGGTTCGTCATCACCCGCGACCGGGGCCGGTACACCTGCTGGGTCGGCGAGGATGAACGCGTCGTCACTGCCATGAAGGCCCGCCAGCTCGGCCGCAAGGGCGTGATCGTCGGCGACCGGGTCCGGCTCGACGGTGATGCCAGCGGCAACGAAGGCACCCTGGCCCGGATCGTCGAGGTCGAGCCGCGCAAGACCCTGCTCCGCCGCAGCGCCGACGACGACGATCCGGTCGAGCGTCCCCTCGTCGCCAATGCCGACCAGCTCGTCATCGTCGCGGCCGTGGCCGACCCCGAGCCGAGGCCTCGCCTGATCGATCGTTGCCTCGTCGCGGCATACGACGCCGGCATGCGTCCGCTGCTCTGCCTGACCAAGACCGACCTGGCTGACCCTGAACCGTTGCTGTCGACCTACCGCCCCCTGGGGGTGGAATCGGTCTCCACCCGGCTGGGCGGGAACCTCGACGCTCTGGTCGAGCAGCTCCGTGACCGCACCAGCGTGCTGGTCGGCCACTCCGGGGTCGGCAAGTCCACGCTCGTCAACGCGCTGGTTCCGGGAGCGGACCGGACCATCGGCGTCGTGAACGTCGTGACCGGCCGCGGCCGCCACACCTCCACCAGCGCTGTGGTCCTGCGGCTGCCCTTCGGCGGCTGGATCGTCGACACGCCCGGCATCCGGTCCTTCGGCCTGGCCCACGTCCAGCCGGACCAGCTGATCCATGCCTTCGGCGATCTAGCCAACGAGACCCTCGCCTGCCCGCGCGGGTGCACCCACGCGGAGACAGCGCCCAACTGTGCGCTCGACGACGCAGTCGCCAACGGCAGGGTCGACGCCGACCGGGTCGCCTCGTTCCGCCGCCTCCTGGCCAGCCGCGAAGGCCGCGACTAGGCCGTCCAGGTACGGGTCGCTCCGGGTCTCACTTGGGTGGCAACCGACCTTCCCAGACCGCCCTCGCGCCGGCGTCACCGGTACGGACGGTCTGCCAGATCACCAGCACGCCCATCACCACGACCGCGGCGCTCACCACCAGCTCCACCGGCCTGCTCCTCGTATGTCTCGCGCCTTTCCTGCCGGCCAGCGGGGACGGCCCGGTGAGCAGGAGAAACGCCAGGATCGTGAGGATGGCGAAGCCGATCGTGAACCAGAGCAAGAGGTTGCCCCGCGTCCTGTGCACCTGCACCAGCTGCTCCAGCTGGGGGACGGCCGCGACGAAGGCGTCGCCGCTCCTCTTCGCGACGTAGGCCAGCAGTGCGGACCCCAGCCCGAGCAGAAGCACAGGCCAGCGCAGCACCCAGCGCCATTTCGGCACCAGGGCGAAGACGATCCCGGTCAGCGCCCCGAGCGGTAGAACGAGCACCACGGCATGGATCACCAGCACATGCAGTGGAAGGTCACCGAAGCGCTCGAACATGTCGCCTCCTGCAGTCGATACAGCTGTGGATGTCTGACCCTCACTGCACGTTCGACCACTGCGTCCGGTTCAACCCGAGGCACCGATCCGATCTTCAGGCTAGCCTTCCGCCATGCCCTCGCACACCGACGACTTGCGGCTCGCTCACATCCTGGCCGACGACGCCGACTCGACCACGATGGACCGGTACAAGGCCCTGGATCTCCACGTCGCCACCAAGCCGGACCTGAGCCCGGTGAGTGAGTCCGACCAGAAGGTCGAGGACGTGATGCGCAAGACCCTCGCCCGGGCCCGCCCCAGGGACGCCTTCGTCGGCGAGGAGCACGGCACCACCGGGTGGGGCGCCCGCCGCTGGGTGGTGGACCCGATCGACGGCACCAAGAACTACATCCGCGGCGTCCCGGTCTGGGCCACCCTGATCAGCCTGATGATCGAGGACCAGGTGGTCGTCGGGGTGGTCTCGGCCCCGGCGCTTGGCCGGCGCTGGTGGGCGTCGTACGGTGACGGCGCCTGGACCGGCCGCGCTCTGATGTCGGCGACACCCTGCCGGGTCAGCGATGTCTCGAATCTCTCCGACGCGTCGCTGTCGTATGCCTCGCTGGGCGGCTGGCAGAAGCTCGGCCGCCAGGACGAGTTCGCCGGGCTGATGGACGCCTGCTGGCGGACCCGCGCCTACGGCGACTTCTGGTCGTACATGCTGGTCGCGGAAGGTGCCGTCGACATCGCCGCCGAGCCGGAGCTCAACCTCTACGACATGGCCGCCCTGTCGATCATCGTCGCGGAGGCCGGCGGGAAGTTCACCGCGCTCGACGGCAAGCCCGGCCCCAACGGCGCTAACGCTCTGGCCACCAACGGCCGCCTGCACGACCAGGTCCTGGCCCGCATTGGCGACCACCCCGACGCCCTCTGACACCACCACCCTCCCCTGCCGGCACCACCACGCCGGTGCCCCGGACGACGATCTGGTCGAGCCCACGGCTCCCCAGCCCCGCCCCCGAAATCCGTATACCTGAAAAGGTCTATTAGTCCTTTTCAGGTATACGGATTTTGGGGCGTGGGGTGGGGGCGGGGGTCGGCGGGCGGGTGTTGTCCACAGGCGGAGGTTGGGACGAGCGAAAGGTGGGTGGCGTGGCGCAGAATGCGGCAGGTGTCGGACTTTCCTCGTCTACCGCCGCCGCTGGATCCCGTGGCGGCGTCCCAGCAGGTCGGTCGGCTCGCGCCGCCCCGGTCGGGGCCATCGCCGCTGCCTGGGTATCGCGTCCGGCAGACCGCAGCCGAGGAGGCGCACAACGCGACGGCCGCCGAACTTCCCGTCACGCTCGCGCGACAGCTGGACGGGATGCTCGCCGAGACCCTGTACGAGGAACGCAAGCTGAGCCTGTTGCCCCAGCGGATCCTCAGCACGCGTACCGGCGTCCCGCAGCCGAAGGTCTCGGCGTACGAGCGGGGCCGCATCACGCCCTCCTGGGAGACCTTCGTGCGACTGCTGATGGCGATGGGGAGGGCGCCGGTGCTGAGCACCCGGTCTGTCCGGGGTGCGGACAGCGTGCGCGACGGCAGCTCTGAGGATCGCCTCTTCGGCGCCCTGCTCGAGGTCGTCGGTCTGGTCGGCGATCGGCCCTATCTGATCTGGCATCGCGCCGCGGCCTACCTGCACGGTTTGGCGATGACAGCGGAGCGCGTGATCTTGCAGGGTGTGGCGGTGCACGTGGTCGGCGATCCCGACCGGCTGGACGACTTCGCGCGGACCCTGGGCGACGACCGCCGCGAGGTGCGCACCGCACGCGGGCCGCAGCTCTCGCCGCACCTGACGGTCCTGTACGACGGGATCGAGCTCAATCTGTTCGTGATGGACGAGGTCGGTGCGGCCATCGACATCGGCTTCGGCGGCCAGACCTTCCGGGTTCCTCCGCTGGACGACGTACTCGTGTTCTGATCAACAGTCAGTCGGTGGTGGCGAGGCGTCGGAGGTGCCATACCGAGGGGACGAGCAGGGTTGCCACGACCACCAGGACGAACAGGCCGGCGCCGTAGAGCTCGACCGTGCGGATGCTGAAGACCCCGACGGCGTAGCCGACCGCGAGCTGGCCTACCGGGGTGGCGATGAACGAGCCGAGCATGTCGTACGACGAGACCCGGGAGAGCTTGTCGGTCGGAACGTGCTGACCGAGCGCGGTCTCCCAGCCGATGCCGAACATCTCGAAGCCGATGCCCACCAGGAACGCGACCGCGGCCACGGCCACGGTGTACGGCGCCACGACCAGGCACGCGAAGGCGGCAGCGGTCAGCAGCGTCCCGAGCATGCCCACCCGCAACGGATGCCGCGGCTTCAGCCGGATCATCATGACCCCGCCGACCACCAGTCCCGCGCCGAAGCAGGCGCTGACCACACCCCAGCCCGTGCGACCGAAGGTGTCGTCGGCGACGACCGGGCCGAGGGTCGTCCAGCACGCCACGAAGATCATGTTGAGGACGCAGAACGACACCACGATGACCCAGACCCACTGCCGGGAGACGAACTCCTTCCAGCCGACGCGCAGGTCGTGCAGGACGGACGTGGTCGCGCGGGCGATCCGCGGCAGGGTGAGACGGGTCAGGAGGAACGCCGCCACCAGGAAGGTAGCCGCGTCCACGGCCAGGCCCGTCCCCGGTCCGGCGAAGCCGACGATCAGCCCGGCGACCGCGCCGCCACCGATCAACGCGATCGAGCGGGCGAAGCCGGACACGGCGTTCGCCTGCGGCAGTTCGGCGCGGTCGACGATCGAGGGCAGGATGCCGGACTGTGCGGGCATGACGAACGCCGCGGCGATGCCGTTGACCGCCTCGATCGCGGCCAGTTGCCAGAGCCGCGCGTGACCGGACAGGACCAGGGCTGCAGCCGTCGCCTGGGTCAGGCCGCTGACCGTGTTGGCCGCGACCAGAACCAGGTGCCGGGGCAGCCGGTCGGAGATGACGCCGCCGATCAGCAGGAAGACGACGTTCGGGATGCTCCGCGCCGCCAGGACGACGCCGACCGCGCTCGCGGTGTCGGAGATGTCCAGTACGGCGAAGACGAGGGCGATCGGCGCGATCGACGAACCGAGCAGCGAGACGAAGCGCGCGCAGATGAAGATGCGGACGTCGCGGTGCCGCAGAACGGCGAGGTCCTGGCGCCAGCTCATCCGGTCACCGGTCGTGACGAGGCCCGGCCGTGGCTGCGGCGAGCGATTGAGGCGGCGGTCACGGCCCGCATCATGCCAGAGCGTGGACTGGGGACTGCCGGGACGGATGAATCGTCGATAGCCTGGGGTATTGGGCTCCGTCGAACAGCAGGAGGCTCCATGAAGATCAACGACGTACTGCGCGGTAAGGGCACCCAGGTCGTCACCATCTCCCCTGAAGCCACTGTCAGCGAACTACTGGCACTACTTGCCGAGCACAACATCGGCGCGGTCGTGGTCAGCCCGGATGGCAGCACCGTCACGGGGATCGTCTCCGAGCGCGACGTGGTGCGGCTCCTGCACGGCACGCCGAACGCCCAGGACGTCCGGGTCAGCGCGATCATGACCCAGGAGGTCCATACCTGTGGGCCGGACGACGTGATCGACAACCTGATGCGACTGATGACCGAACAACGGGTCCGGCACGTGCCCGTGGTGGTGAACGGTGCGCTGGTCGGCATCGTCAGCATCGGTGACGTGGTCAAGACCCGGATCGGCGAGCTCGAGTTCGAGCGCGAGCAACTGTCCAACTACATCTCCGGCTGACACCGGACACCTCTGCGGCCCGGCTCGCCCAGCGCCCGGGCCTCAGAGGGCTGCCGGGGCTCGTCTCGGCGGGCACCGTCAGGACTGCGAGAACGCCTCCAGGAAGATCACGAGGCCGGTCACCAGCACGATTGCCAAGATGAGCAGCACTGTGCCGATGATGCCGCAGATGTACCCGCCCATGGCCATGCCCCGGTTCCCGTACACGCCGGGAGCGACATCGATCTCGTTCAGCGCCTGACGCCCCTTCCACCAGGCGAACGGCGAGAGGACCAGCAGGCCGGTGACCAGACCGGTCCGGCCTCAGCTCACCTCGGTCAGCTCCCCGAGTCCCAGCCCGCTCAACTGGTCGCGGACCGCCTTGGCCTCCCCCACGACGACGACCAGCAGCCCGTCGGCTCCGACATACCGACGGTACGCCTCGGTGGCCGAGTCGGCGGTCGCGGCGGCGATCTGCGCGAGGTAGGTGTCGGCGAAGTCCAGCGGCACGCCGGCGGCGATGTTGCTGCCGACCTGCTGGGCGATCGACTCGGCCTGCTCGTAGCGCAGCGGCGCGGTCCGGATCAGGCTGTCCTGCGCCTCGCTCACCTCGCGCTCGGTCAGGCCGTCCCGCGCCTGCCGGAGGATCCGTACGGCGTCACTCACCGCGGCGCCGGTCACCTCGGTCCGGACGGCGCCTCCCAGCGTGAAGGTGCCACCCTTGCGCGGCGCGGCGAAGCTGGTCCGGGTGCCGTAGGTGTAGCCCTTCTCCTCGCGCAGGACCCGGTCGACCCGCGACGTGATGGTGCCACCGACGACGTGCGACGCGACCGCTGCCGCGCCCCAGATGTCCTCGCGGCGATCCGGGCCCGGGCAACCGATCAGCAACTGGCTCTGCACCGAGCCCGGCCGGTCCACCAGCACGATCCGGTCGCCGGACAGGTACACCGGCTCGGGCGTCTCGATCGCCGAGCCGCCCGCGGCGGTCCAGGAGCCGAAAGCGTCGTCGATCACGGCCGCGACGTCGATGCCGGTGGCGTCACCGGCGAACAGGATCTCCGCCCGGCTCGGCCCGATGTTCGCCCGGTAGAACTCGGCGACCTCGACGTTGCTGAGCTCCCGCACCGTCTCCGGCGTACCGCCGGTCGGGCGGGACCGCCGCACCGACGAGTCGAACAGCGCTGCGGCGAACGCCTCGCGCGCCCGGTAGCCGGCGTTCGCGCGCTCCTGGCCGATCTCGGCGACCCGGATCGTCACGTGGCGCCCGACGTCGGCCCGGGTGAAGGCGGGGCGAGTGACCGCCTCGGCCAGCAGCTTGACGGCGCCGTCCAGCTGCGACACCGGCACCGAGATCTCCACGTGCAGGGCGTCCGCGCTGACGTCCACCCCGTACGCCGCGCCGTGGCGCTCCAAGGCGGCGGCGAACTCGTTCGCGGACCGTAGCTCGGTGCCTTCGTCGAGGGTGCGGGACATGATCGTCGCGACCCCCTCGAGGTCACGCGGTTCGGCGGCCAGCGGCATCGCGACCGTGACCCGCACGGTGGCGACGTACTGGCCCGGGCGGTCGAAGACGTGCACCGGCGTACCGGCGCGGGTCTGCGTGGTCGTCGCGGCCGGGAAGCGCCATGGGCGCGGCGGCGCGACAGCCGGTGGAGTGGACAAGACCTGGCTGCTGCTCACTGCTGCTCCCCGGAGGTCTCGGTAGCGGTCTCAAGTCGGCGGTACGCCACCTGGGCGCGGCGATCGGCGCGGATCCACTCCGCGGCGACCTCCTGCACCTGCTCGGCGGTGACGGCGCGGAGCTGGTCGATCCGCGTGTTGACCCGGTTCGGATCGCCGAACAGCAACGCGTGGTGCGACATCTCGTCGGCACGGCCCGCGCAGGTGGACAGCTGCTCCAGCCAGTCGCGCTCTGCCTGGGCCTGCACCGTGAGCAGCTCCTCCGCGGTGATCCCGCCGGTGGCCAGGCGCTCCACCTCCTCGGCCAGGGCGTCCTGGACCACCTTCAGATCGACGCCCTCCGAGGCGATACCGGTCAGGGTGCCGAACGAGACGCCACCGATCAGTGGCAGGGCCCCACCCGACACTGACTGCGCGACCTGCTCGTCGCGGACCAGCCGACGGTTCAGCCGGCCGCTCTGCCCGGCCGCCAGGACATCGAGTGCGAGCGCCGCGGCGTCCAGCTCCGGGCTTCCGTCGACGGGGAGCCGGAACATCATCGTGATCAGGTCGGACGGGACGTCGGCGACGACGTCGTCGCGGAAGATCCCCTGCAGCGGCCCGACCGTGCCGTCGGGCGCCGCCGGGGGCTGCGGGATCGCCGGCAGCGGGCCGAAGTACCGCTTGGCGGCGTCGAACGCGTCGTCCTCGGTGACGTCGCCGACGATCGTCAGAACGGCGTTGTTCGGCCCGTAGTGCGCCCGGAAGAAGGCGTGCACGTCCTCCACCGTCGCCGCGTCCAGGTCGGCCATCGACCCGATGGTCATGTGCCCGTACGGGTGATCCGCGGCGAAGGCGAGCTTGACCAGCCGCTCGTAGGAGTCGCCGTAGGGGCGGTTGTCGTAGCTCTGCCGCTTCTCCTCCTTGACCACGTCGCGCTGGTTGTCCAGGTTCTCCTGGTTCACCGCGTCGAGCAGGTAGCCCATCCGGTCGGCCTCGAGCCACAGGGCGAGGTCGAGTCCGCCGCTGGGCAGGGACTCGAAGTAGTTCGTCCGGTCGAAGAAGGTGCTCGCGTTCAGGCTCGCGCCGGCGGTCTCGAGCAGCGAGAAGTGCTGACCCGACTCGACGTTGCGCGACCCCTGGAACATCAGGTGCTCGAACAGGTGCGCGAAACCGGTCAGTCCCGGCGGCTCGTGGCGGGAGCCGACGTCGTACCACAGGTTCACGGCGACGATCGGCACGGCTCGGTCGGAGCTGACGACGACGCGCAGTCCGTTGTCCAGCGTCTGCTCGGCGATGGGGTAGTTCAGCGGCATGGCGCCACCCTACGTGGCGGCGGCGAACTACCCCATCCCGATCAGCCCTTGATGGCTCCGCCCAGAGCGAAGGCGCCACCGAGCTTCTTGCTCAGCAGCAGGTACAGCACCAGGACCGGCGTGGTGTAGATCAGCGAGTACGCCGCCAGCTGGCCGTAGTTGGGCTCGCCGTACTGGCCGAAGAAGGTGAAGATGCTGACCGAGGCGGGCAGCCGCTCCGGCGACAGCAGCAGCATGAACGGCACGAAGAAGTTTCCCCACATGCCGATGAAGGTGAAGATGAGCACCACCGCGATGCCCGGCCACATCAGCGGCAGCACGATCCGGTAGAGCGCCTGCATGTTGCCCGCGCCGTCCACCCACGCCGCTTCCTCGAGCGAGATCGGTACGCCGTCCATGAAGGTCTTGGTCAGCCAGATCGCGAACGGCAGCGCGCTGGTCGCCATGAACATGATGGTTCCGCCGAGGGTGTCGACCAGGTTGAGCTGCACGAACAGTCCGTAGACGGGCACCATCACGGCGGTGATCGGCAGGCCGGTGGCGAACAGCACGGTCAGCAGGAACGGCCGGTTGAACTTCGACCTGAACCGTGACAGCGGGTACGCCGCCAGCACCGCGCAGGTGATCGTCAGCAGCGCCGACCCCCCGCACAGCACCAACCCGTTCAGGATCGGCCGGTACGTCGTGTTGACGTTCAGCACCGCCCGGAAGTTCTCGAAGGTCGGGCTGGTCGGCAGTTCCACCCGCAGGCCCGCGGTCCGGTTCACCGACGCGAACAACACCCACAGCAACGGCAGCACGAACAGCACGCCGATGGCCAGCAGGATGAGGTTGGCCGACAGCTTGCTGATCCGGTCCCGGGCGATCATGCGGCCTCCGAGTTGAGTCCACGCAGGTAGATCAGCGAGAACACCGCGCCGATCGCCAGCATCACCAGCGCGATCGCGGTGCCGTAGCCGATCTGCGAGAAGCTGAATGCCTGCTCGTACATGTACAGCGGCAGGGTCTGGCTCTTGGTGCCGGGGCCGCCGCGGGTCATCGCGTAGATCAGACCGAACACGCTCAGCGTCTGCAGCGTGATCAGCATCAGGTTCGTCAGGATCGCCCGGCTGATCATCGGCAGGGTGACCCACCACAGCCGCCGGGCGCCGGCCGCGCCGTCCATCTGGGCCGACTCCTCGATCTCCTTCGGCACCTCGCTCAGCGCCGCCGAGTAGACCAGCATCGAGAACGCCGTACCGCGCCAGATGTTGGCGATCGACACCGCGATGATCGGCGCGGTGTAGAGCCAGTCCTGCCCGTGCAGGCCGACCGCTCCGAGGATCACGTTGAGCGTGCCGTCGTCGTTCAGGAACGCGCTCAGCAGGTACGCCGCGACGACCTCCGGCAACACCCAGGCACCGATCACGGCCGTGCCGACGAAGTTGCGCACCATCCGGGTCGAGCGGCGCATCAGCAGCGCGAGCCCGAGGCCGAGCGTGTTCTGGCCGATGATCGCCGAGATCAGGGTGAAGACCAGCGTCAGCCAGATCGAGTTGACGAAAGCGTTGCTGCCGAAGGCCTTGCGGAAGTTGTCCAGCCCGACGAACTTCACGTTCGCCGCACCGGTGCCGGTGAGTGCCATGTTGGTGAACGCGGCGTACAGGCAGTAGATGATCGGGCCGGCCAGGAAGACCAGCATCAGCACGATCGCCGGTGTCAGCGGCAACATCTTGAACAGCTTCGCGGCGCGCGGCGGGCCCGCCGTCCCGGTACGCCCGGCGGGCTCGCCGCCGGGCGTACCGGGAACCGCGGAGGAGGGGGCGACTGTCGTCGTCACAGGGGATCGTCTCCGCTACTGGCTCTGCGTCGTCGTCTTGTCCTTGCCGACGATGCCTTCGACCGCCTCGTCATAGTTCTTGGCCGCTTCCTCCGGCGACGACTGCTTCGTCATCACGGCCTCCATCGCGGTGATGATCTCGTTGGAGACCTTCGGGTACTCCGGCAGCGCCGGCCGGTAGACGGTGACCTCGACCAGGTCGGTGAAGAACTGCGTGCTCTTCGACGACGTCTGGTAGCCGGCGTCGGCGGCGACGTCCTTGCGAACCGCGATCTGCGCGGCGTCGGTGGCGTACTTGGTCGCGTTCTTCTGCGTCTGCAGGGTCTGGATGAACTTCCAGGCCGCGTCCGGGGACTTCGACTTGGCCGGGATGGCCCAGGTCCAGCCGCCGGACAGGCTCACCTTGCCCTTGCCGTCGCCGTTCTGCGTCGGCATCGCGGTCTGACCGAGCACCTCCGACCACTGCGGCCAGGGCTTGGCGCCGGTCTTGAGCCAGTTGTTGTACAGCCAGGAGCCGTCCAGCGCGATCGCCAGCTTGCCGTTCGGGAGCAGGTCGCTGCCGACCTTGTTGCCCCAGTTCGGGTCGAGCGACTGCTTGGGCTGCGGGGCCAGGCCCTCGCCGAAGATGGTCTTGACGAAGTTCAGGGAGTCCTTGAAGCCCTGGCTGCCGACCACCCACTTGGACTGGTCGAAGTTGTAGAGCGTGTCCTTGGTGCCGTAGAGCAGCATCTCCATGCCCTGCATGGCGGAGGCCTCACCCATCGGCTTGCCGGAGTACACGTTCAGCGGGATCACGCCGGGCACCTTCGCCTTGATCGCGCGGGCGGCGGTGAGCACGTCCTCCCACGTCTTCGGCTGCCAGTCCGCCGGCAGGCCCGCCTTCGCGAAGATCTGCTTGTTGTACCAGAGCGCCCGGGTGTCCGTGCCGTCGGGAATGCCGTACGTCTTGCCGTCCTGGCCCTTCGCCGCACCCTTGGCCGTGTCCACGAACTGGCTCCAGTCCGACCAGTTCTTGATGTAGTCGTCCAGCGGCTTGAGGTAGCCCGCCGTGATGTCGGAGTTGATCAGGAACGTGTCCTCGTAGACGATGTCCGGCGCCGTGTTCGGCGACCGCATCATCAGCTGCAGCTTGGTGTAGTAGTCGTTCTCACTGGCCACGATCGGGACGATCTCGACCGTCGAGCCCTGGTTGGCCGCCTCGAACTCGGCCTTGGCCCCGTTGAGGAAATTCTTCATCACCGTGCCGGGGCCCCACTGCTGATAGGCGATCTTGATCTTCGCCGGACCGGAGCTCTGCGCGTCCCCGGGATCGGCGGTCTTGGTCGTCGAACCCTGGCTGCAGGCCGAGACCCCCAGCAGGAGCGCGCCGATGGCGAGTACACCCGCCCGCTTGAAACCGTTCCTCATGACCATCACGTCCACCTTCAGGCAATCGTTGTCATCGCTGTTCGGCGGTCCGACTGGGGTGGAGATTAGTCGGGCACGAGGGTGACCGTAGGAGCCTGGAAGGGGTGAAGTCAATGGTTGGAAGACAACGTTGTCCCCGATGAGCGGTGACCGGTTCGTAACGATCCGGTCACCGCGGCGTCATCTGTCAGACGGTAACCGCCGAGGCCTCCTGGCGAGCCCGTACGGCGCGTCCGCCGCGACCGCGCATCGCCCCCACCCCGCAAAGCAGCAGACCCGCGGCCAGCCAGCAGACCAGCACCAGCAGCGGGCGCGCCGACCCGGCTCCGTCGAAGAACGCCACCGACCGCAAGGTCGTACCGGCTGCTCCCGGCGGCAGCAGCTGACCGAGGTCTCCCCAACCGCTGGGCAACATCTCCGGAGCGCTCGTCAGGCCGGACAGCGGATTGCCGAGCAGCAGCATGGTTGCGGCTCCGAGCGCGAGCCCCACCCTGCCCAGCAGCCACTCGAGCCCGAGCAACGTGGTCGAGATCGCGGCCACCGAGAGGGCGATCACCGAGGCGTTGAGCCAGTAGTTGCCGTCTACCGAGCCGAGCCAGAACTGCAGGACGGCGGTGAGGGCGAGCCCACCGGACACGGCGAAGACGAGCGCACCGATCACGCGGCCGGCGCCCGGCTTGACCAACTGCGTCAGCGCGGCAGCCGCGAGGATCCCGCCGAGCACCAGGGGCAGCGCGCCCGCGGCGAGTCCGGCACCGCGTGGGTCATCCGCAGGCACCGGCACGATGTCGGTCACCGTGGCCGTCACCCCCGGCTGTTGCGCGGCAAGTCGACTGGGCATCTGCGCCAGGATCTGTGCGACCGCGGGACCGCCCGCGGACGCGGTCAGCATCTCCGCCTTCTCTCGGTCGAGCACGATCGCCCCGTAGACGTCGCGATTCTCGATCGCTTTCACGGCGGCCGCCCGATCCGGCTCGGTCTTCAGCTCGAAGCCACCGGGCACGGCCTGCTCCAGCCCACCGGCGATCTGGGCCACCGCGGCAGGCGGAGCGACGACCGCCAGTGGCAGGTCCCGCGGCTCGGACCGTGCCGCCGGCCACGCGAACGCGATCAGCAGTACGGTCAGCAGCCCGGTGAGCAGCGTGACGACGACCAGGACCGGCGGTCGGCGACCGGCCGACTCCTCGGTGACGGTGCTGGGTTCCGCGGGCATGGCTCACTCCTTAAAACCGAATGCTCATTCTCTATAGATCGAGCGTGGCAGCCGGTCGGCGTGCTTGTCAAGAACGAATATTCGTTTTAGGTTGGCAGTATGCCGAAGGTCACTGATGAGCACAGGCTCGCCCGGCGCCGGCAGATCGTCGCCGCCGGCCGTCGCTGCGTGGCCGAGCAGGGTTTCCACAAGACCACGATGGCCGATGTCATCCGCGAGTCCGAGCTGTCGGCAGGCGCGGTCTACGGCTACTTCAAGAGCAAGGACGAGATCGTCGCCGCCATCGCCGACGAGGCCCTGTCCACGGTCGACGAAGTATTCACCGCGATCCTCGCCACCGAGGACGTCCTGACACCGGTGGCGGCACTGCGCACGACGCTGGAGCACGTGGTTCGCATCGCCGAGGCGCCCGGCGGCGATTTCACCCGGGTCGGGCTCCAGGCATGGGCCGAGGCCCTGCACAACGACACCATCCACGCCACCGCAGAGGGGAAGTTCCGCCTGCTCCGCGGTCATTTCGCCGACGTCGCCCGGCGGGCGCAGGCGGACGGCACGGTCGCCGCCGACGCCGACCCCGAGGCCGTCGCACAGGTGATGTTCGCCCTGATCCCCGGCTTCATCCTGCAGCGGCTCATCATCGGCGACGTGACACCGGACGGCTTCGCGACCGGCCTGGCCGCGCTCCTGCGCTGACGATCACACAACCCGTCGGCTGCGGCGACAGCGCCGGTCCGGCGACAGGCTGCAGGGCGATGGTTTGATCCGGCCGGATGCCGCGAGCCGATCGTCCAGGTCCCACAGGAGTCATCGGCGGGTTGAGCGGGTCAGGCCGCGGGAAGCCGGTCCCGGAGGGCCCCCACACCATCGCCGCTGAGCCGGGGCAGGCTGATCGCACGGCCGGTGAGCAGGAGCACCAGCGCCTCGATAGGACCGCGCACCTCCCGGCCCTGCCCTGCCGACCAGTCGATGTCCGTAGCAGTCAGGCGCAGCCCGGCCAGTCGCTTCCGCGCCTTGAACGGGAAGCTCTTCGTCCAGATCCGGTCCGCCGCCACCCTTGCGGCCTCTGCCGGCATAGCCCGCGGCCGCCCGAGCGGTACGGCGATGTCCTGTCCGTGCACCAGTACGTCCAGCAACGGATCGGCGATCGTCGTGCCGGGTGGATGCCGGCGGGAGCCGGCGAATCGGCGGTACTGAGCGACGATGTCCGCCGGCCGCGCGGCGCCGCGACGGCGGCCCTCCTCGAAGACCAGGCGGTCGAAATCGCCCCGCGCCCGGATCATCGCGCCCAGCAACGCCAGCGGTCGGGCCTGCGGCGAGGAGATGACGTGCGCGGCGACGTCCGCCACCGACCAGCCGGGACACAGCGACGGCACCCGCCACTCGTCCTCGGTCAGGTCGGCCAGCAGTCCGGCGAGACTCGCCCGCTCGGAGTCGATGTACCCCCAGATCACCTCTGGTTCCACCTCCTGCGCCCCCTCCCCGGTACAGTGAGACTCGTAAGGCTCTCTGACCAAATTAGTCAGAGCCTATGACCAATGTCAAGGAGTGCCGTGCCGGCGACGCCCAATCTCGGACTGCTGCTGTTCATCCCCTACCGGTCCATGGAGACCCGGGTCTTCGCGGCTTTGGCGGCGGCCGGGTTCGACGACTTCACACCGGCCCAGGCCAGGGTGTTCCAGCGGATCGGCCCGGGCGGCACCAGGCTGACCGACCTCGCCGACCAGGCCCAGGTGACCAAACAGACCGCAGGCTTCCTGGTCGACCAGCTCGAACGCGCCGGTTACGTCCGGCGGGTGCCGGACCCCGCGGACGCGCGGGCCCGGCTGATCCAGATCGCCGAGCGCGGCCAGGCCGCGATCCCGGTCGCAGCTGCGACGGTCGCCGAGGTCGAGGCCGAGTGGACCGCTCACCTGGGCGCCAAGCGAGCGGCACAGTTGCGTGGGGCCCTCACCGCGCTGCGCGAGATCACCGATCCGTACGCCTGACGGTCGACACCTGCCGGCACACTGCCCGGTCAGCTCCCACCCACCTCGAGTGCGGCCAGCAGTACGAGGACCAGGGTCGTCACCGCGAAGACACCGTGGACAACGACGACGGCCAGGGGGATCCGCTGCTCGGCGAGGGTGAGCACTGCCCCGGCCGCGGGAGCATCCGCCTCACCGCTCATGGCCTGTCTGGCCGGAAGGTCGCCGGTGGTCGCCCCGGCGCTCCGGCGGTCCTTCGCCCACCGCAGCACGAGCACGTCGCCGAACGTCGCCACGACGAGCAGCGCTATGAAGGCCAGCCAGGCCAGGACCTCGCTGTCGTTGATGACGTAGATGACCCAGACCACCAGACCAGCCGTTGCCAGCAGGAAGTGGCCGAACACGACCGGCGGTGGGAAGTGGCTGGCCGTCGCACCGCCGGCGCCCGAAGTTCTTGCCCCGCGCAACCAGGTTCCGAGCATGAACAATCCGAAGCCTGCCGTGATGATCCAGGTGATGAGAGCAGCAATCGCCATGTCGGTCTCCCTTGTCAGTCGATCCCGCGGCGGTCGAGCGGCGGCTGTGCGCTTCGCTTGGCCGACTCGGTGAACCCTTCGGCCTGGACGGACTCGGCCGCTACGCGTACGCCGTACCGATAGGCCAACTTCCCGCCCAGATAGCCGGACACGCTCAGTGCCGCCAGGCTCAGGATCGAGAGCACCAACGGCCCGAAGGGCGTCCGGGTGGCGTCGTCGGCCCCGCGCCAGAGGAAGTTCAACGCATAGGCGACAGTGATCGCGAGGTTCAGCGACAGATGGACCAGCGCCGTGCGATAGGCCGGAGTCCTGACCGGGATGGCGAAGAAGTCCAGGAACCCGATGGATGCGGCGGCGAGTGCTCCGACCACGCCGATGGCGATCAGCCACCGCGCCCCGGTCTCGAACACGTCAGGGTCGGAGGCGAAGCGCGACGCGAGGTCGAACACCAGGCTGGCCACCCAGGCTCCGATGGGGACGGTCACGAGGATCGGATGGAACGGATGGCCATAAGGCCCCGCGAGGCCCGCCGAGAGCGGCCTCTTCGCGTGCTCGTCACTGCTGTCCATCGCGGCCTCCGCCGACGGCTATTTCTCCAAAACATCTTGGTCTTACCGATCGAGACCGTCAAGACTTGGCCCGAGGGGGTCGACGACGACGGTTCGACCAGCGAGTTTGGCCGATATCATGCTGGCCATGAGTGGCCCCGAATCGATGGACCCGGCCTCGGTCGTCGCGGTGGCTACCCTCGCGGACGAGGTCCGTCGATCACTCTTCCACCACGTACGGCGCTCCGCTGACGGCTTGACCCGGGAACAGGCGGCCGCCGCCGCGGGCATCTCGCGCAAGCTTGCCGCGTTCCACCTCGACAAGCTGGTCGCGGTCGGACTTCTGGTCGCGCGAACCGGCGGCGGGACGCGCCGGGTCGGACGTCGGCCCAAGCTGTACACGATCGCCGACTCCGCGATCCAGGTGTCGATCCCGTCCCGCCGGACGGATCTGTTGTCCGGGATGCTCGTCGCCGCGGTCGCCCACCACCGGCCCGACGAGAATGCGGCGCAGGCGGCCCGGCGCGTGGCGCATCAGCGGGGGTGCGCCACCGGTGCCGCTGAGAGAGAGTCCCACCGCCCCGGCAGGCTGGGCGCAGAGCGGGCGCTGAGCATCACGCACCGGCTTCTCGAGCGCCTGGGGTATCAGCCGGCTCGGGCGGCCGTGGACTGCCTGCTGCTCAAGAACTGCCCGTTCCATCCGCAGGCGGTCGAGGAACCCGAGCTCGTCTGCGGCATCAACCATGCCTATGTCACGGGACTGCTCGACGGCCTCCAGGCGACCTCCCTCGATGCCGTGCTTGCTCCGGCGCCGGAGCACTGTTGTGTCGAGGTGAGGCGACGATACTCGGACCGAGTCAGTGGGCTGTCGTCCGGAGCGCGAGCGCGGCTTGAACGAGGGCCGAGTGAGTGAGCGCCTGAGGGAAGTTCCCAAGGTGGGCGCCCGTGACCGGGTCCATCTCCTCGGCGTACAGACCCAGTTGGTTCCCCCGCTGCAGCAGCGTCGCGAACAGGTCGGCGGCCTCACCTCGCCGACCGGTCAGTGCGAGGGCCTGGACCAGCCAGAAGGAGCACGGCAGGAACGCGCCCTCGCCTCCGGGCAGCCCGTCGCGCCCCGGCGGGTAGCGGTAGAGCAACGGCCCACCGGCGGACAGGTCGTGGCGGATGGCGTCGATCGTGTCCCGGACCCTGGTCGAGCCGGGATCCTCGATGCCGAGCAGCGGAAGGATGAGCAGCGCGGCGTCGACGTCGCCGGAGCCGTAGCTGCGGGTGTACCGGTTGGCCGCGGGGTCGAAGCCGCGCTCCTGCACATCGGTGGCGATGGCGTCCCGCGCGTCCAGCCAGCGCCGGCGTTGCCGAGCGGGCAGGCGATGGGTCTCGGCGATCCGAAGCGCGCGGTCGAGAGCGAGCCAGCCCATCATCTTGGAGTGCACGTGATGAGCCGCGTCGCCGCGGATCTCCCAGATGCCGGCGTCCGGCTCGCGCCATCGACGGGCGACCAGGTCGGCGAAGCCACGCATCACCCGCCATGTCTCGGAGTACAGCGGGTGGCCGGCCTGGACGAGCACCCACGCGGCGTCGACAACCCAGCCGTAGCCGTCCAGCTGGTGCTGCTCGGCCGCACCGTTGCCCACCCGGACCGGTACGGCTCCCCCGTATCCGGGCCAGTCGAGCAAGCTGCGCTCTGCAGGGGCATGCCGGCCGTCAAGGGTGAACAGCACCGGCAGCCGGGGCCGCTGGAGGCGGCTGGCGTGCAGCAGCCAGCCCAGGAATCCGCGAGCCTCGGCGAGCTTGCCCGCTCCGAGGAAGGCGGCCACGCCGATACTGGCGTCCCGCGGCCAGGCATAACGGTAGTCCCAGTTCCGGATGCCGCCAGGATCCTCAGGCAACGAGGTGGTCGGCGCGGCGACCGGTGCGCCGGAAGGTGAATAGGTCAGCAACCGCAGAGTCAGCAGGCTTCGGACCACGGCAGCGCGAAAGGGCAGGTCCGCGTCGATCTCGGCGGTCCAAGCCCGCCAACGCGCCTCGTCCTCGACGAGCAGGTCCCAGGCAGCGGCAGGCGCGACCTGGATCAGCGGTTCGCGATGAGCCACCGCCATGACGATGATGACCGGACGGTCCGGCGCGACGGTCAGGGCTGTCGGGCGGTCCGGTTCGATCCCCACCACCGGTTCACCCGCCAGCGAGATCGCGAGCGATCCCCACTCGCAGACGAGGAGGTCGCCCCGTCTCCTGATCCGAGGCCGACGGTGTTGTTCTCCGAGCCGGGGAGTGAACTCGACGACGGCTTCCACGGGCGCGCCCTCGACGGACAGCCGCCGGATCAGCAGGGTCGCGGGCAGCAGACTTCCGGCGACCTCCGCGATCATCGCTTCGGTCAGGGTGAGCCGAGCATCACCGACAACCCAGGTCGTCTCCAGGGTCGCGCTGTCCTGCCGGTAGCGGCGCTGCACGACTGTGGCCGGCAGCCGGGGTCCGAGCCGGAACGTACCCGCGTCCGGGCCACCGACAAGGCATCCGAACACGGGTTCACCGTCGAACCGCGGTACGCAGAGCCAATCCAGCGCGCCCTGGTCGGACACCAGCGCGGCGGTTCGCGTGTCCCCGAGAAGGCCGTAGTCTCCGATCGCCGGCCGCGTGAGCGGAGCGGCGGACTGCCCCGACGTACCGGCGGGCCGCATCTCAGCGCGCCTTCAGGAGCAGGCCGAGCATGATCCCGTAGCTCAGATGAGCGACGACCGCCACCAACGGCGTCTGGATGCCGTAGTTCAGGCCGAGCAGGCCCGGCGGCTCGAGCACGGCAGTGCTTCGCGGACCCGCCCGGTGTGACGCCATCCTCGGATGCACGCCCGGCAGCAAGGGAAGCAGCACCGTCAGCGCCACCGCGACGTGGAGCAGTCCGAGCAGCCCGCCGAGCCACCAGGTCGCACGATCGAGCAGGTCGAACGTGGCCGCGTAGCCCAGTGCGAAACCTTGGCCGACGGCGAGGTGGATGAAGAACCCGAAGACCCGCGCACGGTCCGGGTCGGCGGTGACGACCGTGCCGAGCACGAGCGGCAGGTCCAGGCGGCTCAACCCGGCCAGCTGCGCGGCGATCATGACCGCGGTGAGGGCAGTCGTGGCGACCAGGCCGAAGATCGCCCACCCCGACCAGTCCATGAGCACCTACCTCAGCCGAAGGGACGACCGGCGGAAAGCAACTGGACAGCCGACGGCCCGGGCCGGTCGGTCCGGGCCATCTCCTCCCTCCCTTGTTCGACGACTCAGGTCAGCTCGGGCACCCGTAGATGAGCCAGCGCGAGCTCGAACTCGCCGACGTCCAGCACCTCGGCACCGGCGTCCTTCGTCGTGGCGGACCGCATCGACATCGCCGCCTCACGGGTGTCCGTCATCGCCTCCAGGCTGTCGTACGTCACCGAGGAGACGGCACGGCCCGACGCGCGATCCACCAGCAGGCTGGCACTGCAGAAACCCTCCAGCTCCTCGACCCTCGGCATCGACGCCAACTTGTAGACATCGATCGCGCGGTCGAGGTTCGCCGGGTCGACATGCACCCAGGTGGCGCGGATGCAGGCCCCCTCGGACGAGCGGTGGTCGCGGTGCAGAACGGCAATCTCCCACTCCTCGACCTGCGGGCTGTCGCTGCCCAGCGTCGCCGCGACACGCATCCGGGTCGGCTGGAGCTGCTCGCCGGTTGCGCGCATGCTTTCCTCCGACCGCCAGGCGCTGGTGACGATGCAGCGGCCGGACTGACGGTCGGTCATCATGGAAAGTCCGATGCACCCGTCCAGCCCCTGGATCTCGGGCATCACCTCGTCGCGGACCTGGGCGATGCCGGCGTCAATCAGCTCCGGCCGGGCCATGAATGTGCTGGAACGCGCGTACACGGGCCGCACCTCCTACGGATCGGGGCGGCGCCCCGATGGCACCACCGGTCGGTTCCACACTGCTCCCGCCGAGTGCTCGCTGGCAATGCCCGTTCTGCCGGGCATCCGACGACCGGTGGTTGACTGGCCCGATGGGGCGACGCAACGCTGACGGGGCGTGGCCGGACACGGACCTCGGGTGGGCACGCGCCCGCCGGTGGTGGGTGCGCGGACGCCGGGTCGGCTCCGTCGAGCGCGCGGCGACCTTCCTCGACGACGTCGGTTTCGCCCTGCTCTTCCCGGCACCGAACCTCCTCGCGCCATCCCTGTGGGAAGCGGTCGCCGGCGAGGACGTCGAACCGTTCGGCACCGGCATGGGCGACAAGGAGCAGAAGGTCTGGACCTGGAAGGACGAACTGCCTCGTCGCGGGCTCGCCTGGTACGGCGCGTATCTCGCCGGGCGCGGCTCCTTCCTCTCACCCGCGTTGCTGGCCGCGCTCTACCCGGGCGAGGGCGAACCCGACGACCACGAGGAGCTGGACCTGTCACCGACGGCCCACCGGCTCGCCCGGAAGCTCGCGGTGGCACCGGCGTCCAGCGCCGCGCTCCGCACCCTGATCGGTGATCGCAACCGGTACCAGCGGGCCGTCGGCGAGCTGCAACGGAACCTGCTCGTGACGACCGCCGGCGTACAGGAGGCCCGCAGCGGCTGGCCCGCGGCCGTCCTCACGCTCACCTGCGAGCAGTTCGACGTCGGCGGCCGCCAGGACCGCGCCGAGGCCGCGATGCAGTACCTCGACACGACGCTGGAGGCCGCGCCCGCCGAGCTGGCCCGCGCCTTCCGTTGGCCGGCGACCCTGGCTCGGGAGCAGTTGGACAGACTGGTCGAGGCTGGGCGGGCGACCACAGACGGCGCCCGCTACCGGCCTTGCCCGGCGGTGCCGATCAAGCGCCGGCGATGACCGAGAAGTCGTCCTCGCCGTGGCCTGCCTGGATGGCGTCCGTCAGTGACGCGAAGGCGGCCGTCAGTGCGGGAAGTGGCAGTTGGCTTGTGTGCACCATCAGCCGGGCGTCCTTGGCGAGCAGGTTCGCCGAGAACTGTGTGTCGCCGTACGAGCCGGTCCGGACGTTCTCGCCCTTCACATCCTTGACGGCCGACAGCATCGTCTTGTCCAGCGACTGGATCACTTCCTCGGTCGTCAGCCCGCCGGACTGCCCGAGCCGCAGTGCCTCGACGAAGCCCTGCATCGCCACGGCTAGCGTCAGGTTCGCCACCAGCTTCGCCGTGGCTGCCTTCGCCGGCGAGTCGTACTCGCGCAGCCGGTCCTCGGCCGCCCACACCGAGACGATGGGACGCGCGGCCCCGACCGCGTCCGGCGACCCACCCAGCAGCACGCCGAGCGCCCGGGCCCGGGCGGGCGCGAGCGAACCGATGACCGGCGAGTGCACGTACCGGACGCCGACAGCCGAGGCCCACGCGCTGAAGGCCTCGGCGTCCGCCGGCGAGACACTGGTGATGTCGATCCACAGTGCGCCGTCGGCCATCGGCAACGACCCGTCCAGCACGACCTCGCGCACCGCGTCCGGGCCGAACAGCACCGTGACCACGGCCTCGGCCCCGTTCACCGCCTCGGCCGCGGTCGACGCGGACTTCGCACCCAGCTCGGCGAGCTTCTCCGCCGCCGGCGCGGTGCGGTTCCAGACGGTCAGCTCATGCCCCTCGGTCAGCAGATGGGCCGCGAGTTCGCGGCCCATCCGTCCCAGTCCGAGAACAGCGATCTTCATACGGCTCATCTCTCTTCGTGAGGAGGTTCTCGAGCTCCACTCTCACGCGAGGCCAGGCCGTATTCCAAATGCCCGTTCGGCCCCTGTGGTGCCGTCGGGGTATCAGTGCGTCTCGGCCAGGTCGAAGACATTGCCCTCCGGGTCGGCCAGCGTGACCCAGTGGGCGCCGGACTCGTCGAACTCGCCGACCCGCTTCGCGCCCAGGCCGACTAGCCTGTCCACCTCAGCCGCCCAGTCGGAGGTGGCCAGATCAAGGTGCAGCCGGTTCTTGCCGACGCGTTCCTCGGGCACCTTGACGAACATCAGCGCCGTGCGCCCGCTGCCTTTGCCGACGGTGGCGAAGGACTCGTCGCCGCCGTCGTCGACGGGCTGCCCGACCACGCTGGACCAGAATCCGGCCAGGGCCGCGGCGTCGGCGCAGTCGAACGTGACGTACTCCATGGAGATTGCCATCAGGAATCAACCTTTCTCGGGGGTGGGATCCGCTGGATCGGCCAGCAGACCTCGGTGTGCAGCTCGGTCGGATCGTTCGTGTCACCGGGACCGACGACGTACAGCTCCCGGATCGGCCCAGGGGCGACCTCGCAGCGTTCGGCGACGTGGCTGCCGAGCGCGCCGTACGTGCGGTCGAAGTCGGTGAACGACCCGACGTGGGAGGTGACCGCGAAGAACCCGGCCTGCAGGTCGCGCAGCTCGAACCCGTCCAGCGGCGGCTGGTCCGGCACCACCGGGAGGAACGCGACCACCTCACCGACATCATCGGTGAAGAACTCGTCGTCGTACGTAGCACCAGGGGTTGCGGTGATGCCCTGCTCGGCCGCCACCTGCCCCAGCCGGCCGAAGGTGGAGTAGCACCACTCGTCGATGTCAGCACGATCGACCCGGTCGGTGACGGTGTAGGCGCGAAACGCGGGGACGAAGCGGTACTCCACCTTCAGCTCGGCCACCGGCAGGGTCAGCATCGCCCGCAGCGAGGCGACGACCTGCTGGGTGCGAACCAGCTCGCCCTCCATCTGGTCCAGGTGCGCTCGCAGCGTCTGGTCGCGAGCAGTCAGGTCGGGTGCCTCGACGACCTCCCGCACCTGGGCGAGCGGCATCCGCAGGTCGCGCAGCCGGTGGATCAGCTGTGCGACCGGAACCTGCCCGGTCTCGTAGTGCCGATACCCCGAGGACGGGTCGATCCGGGCTGGGGCCAGCAGTCCGATCTCGTGGTAGTGGTGCAGCGTCTTCACGCTCAGGTGAGTCAGCCGGGAGAACTCACCGATGGTCACGAACGCGGTCATGACCAAACCCTCCACCCTCCGCCGACCGGAGGGTCAACCCCTCCCCGGTTCCGCGAACCCAGCCTCCCCCGGCCACCTGGGCAGGCGACTTCGTCAGAACCGCACGTTTGGGAACTGACTCGGTCGGGGTGGCCTGGACCGGAAGAATGCCGCCGCCGACGCCTTGCAAGTCGGGGCAGGCCAGTTCATGCAGTTGGGCAGCTCGCGTGGCGGCCGGATTCTGCGTGCGTGGGCGGCGAGGCGCGCCGCAGCGTACGGCCAAGCCGCAGAGGGGTCGTGTGCGACATCTCGGTGTGGGAGGGGTCCTCTGTCGGCTGCGGGGCATGGGCGCACCAGAGTCGACGAATCGCGGGAAGGTTGTGCACAGCTGTGGACCATGTCTCGTGGTGCTGGGGACTGATCGGTTGTTCGTTATCGGGACGCGCCCGACGGCCTCCGCTTCACTCTGCGGAACCGTTCCGAAACCGGTTCCGAGACCTGAGGTCAGGGATCCGAAACAAATGTCCCCAGCCGCCAGAGGGGAGTTGTCCGCCGTGCCGATCACCATCGCCGACGGCACGTGATCGCCGAGCTTGGCTACGTGCCGAGCGCCCGGGCCGTGGGGCTGGCCCGCGGCCGGGCCCGGATCGTCGGCATGCTCGTCCTGTCGCTGACCTGGCCCTGGATGGGCGAGGTGTTCAACGGGCAGCCGCTGCCGGAGGAACCCCAGGTGCTGCCGACGACGCTGATCGTGCGCGGCTCCACCGCGCCGTGGGCCGTCCCCGCCGACTCACCGGAACCGAATCCGTCACGTCGATCCTGACCCCTGCCGGCGACGATCCGTCGTCATGGGTGAGGGACCGACGGATGGCTAGGGTGAAACCGACGGTGGTTCGCGACGGGTGAGGGGATGCGACAGATGGCAGAGTACGTACAGCTCGGAGCCGTGAGGACCTGGTACGACGAGCACGGCGAGGGCGAGCCGCTGGTACTGATGCACGGGGGGCTGGTGGACGCACGGTTCTTCGAGCCGAACCTCGGACCGTTGGCCGAGCAGTTCCACGTCTACACCCCCGAGCGGCGCGGGCACGGCCACACGCCGGACGTGGAAGGGCCGATCTCCTACCAGCTGATGGCGGACGACACCATCGCCTTTCTGGAGCAGGTGGTCGGCAAGCCCGCGGACCTGGTCGGACACAGCGACGGCGCCTTCGTGGCGATGTTGGTGGCGATGCAGCGACCGGAGCTGGTGAAGCGGCTCGTGATGATCAGCGGCGGCTTCAACAAGTCCGGCGAGGCGATGCCCGACATGGAGTGGGACGTCGACCAGATCAGCCAGTTCCTCGCGCCGGCGTACGGCGAGGTGTCGCCGGACGGGATCGATCACTTCAGGGTGGTCGCCACCAAGATCGGCGAGATGGCGGCGGTCGAGCCGACCCTGGAGGCGTCGGAGCTGGCCAAGGTGCCGCAGCGGACGCTGGTGATGTTCTCCGACGACGACCTGATGACTTTGCCGCATGCCGTCGAGATGTATGACGCGCTGCCGAATGCCGAGCTGGCCGTCGTCCCCGGCACCTCCCACTTCCTGACCCAGGAGAAGCCGGACCTGGTCAACAGGCTCATCTTGGACTTCCTCACCCGGGAGCCGGTCCAGACCGTCGCCGCGATCCGCCGCGCCCCCAAGGCCTGACTCCCGCCTGCGTCCGAAGATCCGTGGGGCAGGGTCCTTCGGACCCGGGCGATCAGGGCAGAGGGTCGGTGGTGCCGGCCCGGAAGGCGACGGCGAAGGTCTCGGCGCCGAGCGCTTGCTGAGCGAGATCGGTGATGCGATCGACGTCGCCTCGCTCGGCGGCCGGCAGTGGTGCACCGACCGAGGCGCGGCGCGCGGAGGCTGCGCCCAGCAAGCGGGCTGCCCGTATCTCATCGCCGCAGACAGCGTACGCGCCGGCCAGGCCTTCCAGTGCGAGAGCCAGCGCCCTGGGATCGCCGATGGCGCGTGCGGCCGCCAATCCCTCGGCCTGCAGCTCGAGCGCGGTTCGAGCGTCGCCACGCTGCTCGGCGATGAAGCCGAGCTCCGCCAGAACCAGCGCTACGCCGGGTTGCGAGTCGAGCTGACGCAGCCAGTCGAGCCAGCGGCGCAGGTGCTTCTCGGCGACGTCCAGCTTGCCCTGTCTGCGCGCGCCGAGGCCGAGCCCGAGCTCGGCGAACTCCTCGGCCGGCTTGTTCGACAGCTCGGCCGCGAGCCGCATGGCGCGGGTATGGAACTCCTCGGCGACGGCGAAGTCCCCTTGCAGCAAGGCGATCCGGCCGAGTCCGGACAGCCGGAGCGATACCTCACCCCACAGCCCCAGTTCCTCCGCCGCCCGCAGGCCGTCGCGGTGCAGCCGTTCCGCTCGCGGGTAGTCGCCGGCGATCTCCGCCAGCTCGGCAAGGCTGTTGGTCGCCTTCAACCGGCCCCACCGATCGCCGAGCTCGCGGAAGATCGCTTCGCTCTCCATCGCGTCTCGCTCGGCCGTTGCCAGGTCCCCACTGGCTCGGCCCAAGGTGGCGCGAACGCTCTGTGCGGCGGCAACACCCCAGAGGTCGCCCCTGGTCCGGTACTCCGCCAGGGCACGGTCGACCACCTCCGCGGTGACGGCGATCGGTCCGCCGCGGTGGGCGAACCCGAGGAACCAGTGGGCGCGGATCCGGCTGTCCGACGCCAGGAGTGTTCGCGCGGCGTCGTGCCGGCTGCCGTCATCTCCCAGCAGCCTGATCCCGGCCTGCCAAGCCACCACCCTCTCCGCTGCGACAGAATTGCCGTCCAGGGACAGTGCAAGGTCGAATGAGCGGCTGGCCTCGGCCAGCCTCCCACGCAGGAACCAGTACCAGGCCAGAGCATCGACAATCCGCAGCGCGTGCTCGCTGTCGCCGTACTGGATCGCCGTGTCCAGCGCGGCCCGCAGGTTGGGAGTCTCGAGATCAAGGCGCTCGAGCCAGACGCGTTGGTCGTGTCCGTACAACCGGGGCTCGGCGCGCTCGGCCAGCGCGGTGTACCACTGGACCATCCGTCGCTGGGTGGTCTCGGACTCCCCCGCCTCCGTCAGCCGCTCGGTGCCGTACTGCTTCACAGTCTCGAGCAGTCGGTACCGCGGTCCGTCCAGCACGCTGACGAGCGACCTGTCGACCAAGCGAGCCAACTCGTCGGCGACAGCATCACCACAGACGGCTTCTGCCGCCTCCAGCGTGCAACCGCCGGCGTGAACCGAGAGACGGCGCAGCACCAGCCGCTCGCGATCGGTGAGAAGCTCCCAGCTCCAGTCGACCATCGCCCGGAGCGTTCGTTGTCTGGCCGGCCCGTCCCGCCGACCGGCGGCGAGCAGTCCGAACCGGTCGTCGAGTCGCACGGACAGTTCGTCGAGCCCCAGCGCCCGTAGCCGCGTCGCGGCCAGCTCCAACGCCAGCGGTAGGCCGTCAAGCCGACGGCAGATGCCGGCGACCGCCTGCACGTTGCCCGGACCCAGCTTGAAGCCAGGCGCCGCGGCCGCCGCCCTGGCAGCGAACAACCGTACGGCGCTCGCCCGCACAAGATCGGACGCGGCCGCGGCCGCGGACGGAAGCTCCAGCGGCGGCACAGGGCAGATCTGTTCACCGGCGATCGCCAGTGACTCCTGGCTTGTGGTCAGCACGTGCAGCTCCGGTGCCCTGCGCAACAACTTCTCCACCAGCGCGGCCACGGTCGCGACGATGTGCTCGCAGTTGTCTAGCACCAGCAGGACGTGCTGATCGGTCAAGGCTTCCGCCAGATGATCGACACTCGGCTGGTCCCGGATGCCGAGTGTCGTCGTGATCGCCGCGACCAGGCCCGTCATCGACGCAGCACTCCGCGGTCCGTCGGCCCGATCGAGCTCAGCCAGCTCGATGAGCCAGGCACCATTCTCGAAGTCGTCCGCCATCCGTCGCGCGGCCTCTGTCGCCAGCCGGGACTTTCCCACCCCGCCGGGGCCGGTCAGCGACACCAGCCGATGGTGTTTCACCAGCGCGACAACCTGGTCCGTGGCCGTCTCCCTGCCGATCAGCTTCGACAGCGACGCCGGCAGGTTCGATCGTCGTCGCGCCGCTGACGTGACGGAGGCTGCCGTCGCCTGCAGGGCCGGATCCTGGCGCAGGATCGCCTGCTGCAGGTCGACCAGCTCGGCGCTCGGGTCCAGCCCCAGGTCATCGGCCAGTTGTTGTCGCAGCTCGGCATAGCTAGCCAGTGCCTCACTGTGCCGTCCAGCTCTGTAGAGCGCCAGCAGGTACGAGGCCCGGAGGCGCTGGCGGTGCGGATGCAGCCCGACGAGATCCCCGAGCTCACCGACCAGCAAGTAATGCTCGCCCAGCGCCAGGCGAAGCTCCGCCTGATCCTCCAGCGCGGTCAGCCGCTCCTCCTCCAGCCGATCGACCGCCGCCCTGGCGAACGGCTCGTCGGCGAAGTCGGCGTACGCCGGGCCACGCCACAACGCGAGCGCGTCCGCGAGCAGGACCGATCGCGTTCGGAGGTCGTCCGCGCGGTGGGCGAGAGTGAGCAACCTCCGGAAGCGGTCCGCGTCGACATCCGCGTGCAGCAAGTAGCCCGGCGGCTGTCGCACGATCAGATCGCGAGCACCCGGCTCCGCGGCCTCCAACGCCCGTCGCAGCTGGGACACACGCAACTGCAACGCGTTGCGCGGGTCGCGTGGGAGCGACTCCGGCCACAGGTCGGCGATCAGCCGGGAGGTTGCGACCGCCCGGCCTTCACGTACCAGGAGGTGAGCCAGCAGCACCCGTACCTTCAGCTCCGGGATGCGCACCGGTACGCCGTCGTCCGTCCAGCCCGCGAGCGGCCCGAGCACGCCGAAACGCATGCCGCCAGGGTACGGCCCCGAACGGCCCACAGAGGATCCACAGCGGCGTCCGGCAGACTCATGACCGTACCCTGCCCCGGGCATACCGTTCACGGCTGGAGGAGCGATGACCGACGGGATCCTGGACGAGGCCTACGAGCGGTTCGCGCGCACCGGACCGGAGTGGGGCGAGAACCAGCTGACGAACCACGGCCCGATGGCTGCCGAGGTACTCGTACGCCGCGGCCGCGCGGACGAGGTGCACGGCTGGGTAGACCGGTACATCGGCAAGCTGAGCGAGTTGCCGTCGGTCAGCGACCGGATCACCTCTGAGACCTGGCGAGACGCGCTCGGCGATGGTCGCCGGATCGGGGACTGGTCGGCGTACTTCTCCGAGCAGCTGGCCGAGCAGCCGTGGCGGGCGGTTGTCGTCACCTGGTGGCCGAGACTCCTGCCGGGCATCGTTGCCGGGGCGACCCACGGAGTGATCCGGGTCAGCCACGCCGTACGGACGCTGTTGTCGGGTGACGAAAGCCCGGCCGCACTGACCGAGCTGGCACACGGGCTGGCGTTCTGGGCGGCCCGGATGCGCGCCGTGCCAGGCGCAGTCGGCCCGGCCGGTGAGCTGGAGGTGCCGGCCGCCCTCGACGCGATCCCCCGGATCCCGTCACAGCAAGGCACCGTCGCCGAGCGTTTCGGCCAGTTGGCGGAGCTCGAGACCTGGCCCGGCTCGCTGCGGGCCCTGCGAGCGCCGGCCGACGCGGAGGACGCCCGGGCCCAGCTGGCCGACCTTGTCGCCGGTGCTGTCGCGCGCTACCTCACGCATGGGCACGGCAGTCCGGTCCTGCTCGTGCACACGGCGACCGCGCCGAATGCGGTGCTGCACACCCTGCCCGTCCTGCCGCAGTCGCTGTGGGCACCGAGCCTGTCGGCCGTCTGGGCAGCCAGCGCTGCGATCACTGCCGCCTATGCCCCGTCGCAAGGCATCCCGCGCTCCGAACTGCCCGCCGCAGGCCCGGCGGATGCGCTGATGGACTTCGCGCTCGACCACGGTGACGAGCATGTCATCAAGTTCGCCGACACCGCCCTGGACGCCTACCGGCACTCCGGGAACGCCGACACGCTTGCGGCGGTCGCACGCGTCGGGGTTTTGATCCGCTAGGCCGACGGTTGGCGTCGCCGAGCAAGGTCCGTGTCGGCCTTGCTGGCAACGGGTCTGGACGAGGTGGTAGTGACGGCCGGCGGCGACGGCGCCTGGGCCCACTCGGAGGAAGGGACCACTCATCGCGCGGCCCTACCGGTGACGGTGGTGGACAGCATCGGGGCCGGTGACGCCTTCGTGGCCTACGCTGAGCCCAGCGCGCCGCTCCCGCGCGCCACCACCTCGAACCTCACCCAAGCCTCGCTCGAAATCCGCCGGTCAACCGGCCCGAAGGCCGCCGGTCGAACCTGGCAAAACGTATCGCTCATGCGATATCGCATCTCGCCTCGCATATACGCGTCCTGGCTCGCCTACTCCTCCCGCGGATCGCCCGGGCCAAGCCTGCCGGTGGCCACACGACCCGCATCGGTGACGGGCGAGCCCGTTGTTGAGGCCCTGGTAGGCGACACCGGCCGTGCCGCCTACCGGCCTGCCAGCTGGTGGCGAACTGAGGCGATGCGGTCGTCGGTCCAGTCGATCTCCGGATCCGGTTCCAGGAAGCTGGACGCCAGACCCGCGATGCCCAAGGCCGGCAACGACCAGTCCACGATCCGGCTGGTACCGAAGGGCTTGGACACCACCCGCAGGTCGACCACCGCCGGGGTGGAGAGCGCCGTGACGACCAGGCCCCGCATGGTCGCACTGGCCAAGGTCGCCAGCGTCTCGTACGTCGCATTCGACTCCGGTCGCAGGCGATAGCCCAGCAGTCCGGTCAGGTGCGAGTAGGTGCCGGCGATCTCCTGGATGAACCCGTGCTCGGACTCCGCAAGTGCCGCCCCGACCTCGCTGCGCAGCTCACCGTCGGCGAGGCTGAGGAAGGTGGCGTGCAAGGCGAGGTACGTCCGCCACTCGGTCGACCCGTGGATCAGCTCGAAGTCGTGCAACGCACCCTGCCGTAGGAACTCGAAGCACAGGTCCTGCCGACCCTGCGGGGTGTGCAGCCAGTCGAGCCGATCAAGCGCGATCCGCCGGATCAGCTCCAGCCCGCCGCGGTCGTCGCGGATGGCCGGGGTCGAGGCCCTGGCGAGCTCCTTCAGCAGATCGCTGAAGAACAGGTCCTTGTACGGCCAGCGGCGATAGACCGCGCTCCGCGCCACCCGGGCCTCGCGGATCACGTCCTCGAAGCTGATGTGATCCAGGCTGACGGTCAGGCCGGTATCACCCACCATCGCCGTCGCCACGTCGAGCATTCGCCGCTCGGTCTCCTGGTCGGACAGCCGCCGACGACGCCTTGCGACTCCGGTCGACGCCAGCCCGGTCGTCCTCATGTCCCGGTCCGGTCCCATTGAGACACAATATCCCAAGTTTGATATCTGTAAGGGTCATGAGAAGACATCACCTACTGAGCTTCGTCCTCCTGCTGTTCGCGCTCAGCCTTCCGTTCTGGGCGGCCGCCTTCTTCCTGTCCAGCCCGGACGGTACGCCGATGGCGCTGCCGGTGAGCGCGTTGCAGTTCGTCTGCCCAGGCCTTACGGCCGTGATCCTCACGTGCCGGCATTCCGGCCGGGCAGGCGTCCGCGGACTGTTGAGCCGTGTCCTCGACCTCGCAAAGATCAGGCCGCTCTGGTATGCGCCGACGGTTCTGCTCGTTCCCGCGATCGCCCTGGTCACGGCCGCGCTGACGGGCCGATCCGTCACGCTCCCCAGCCTGGCGGCGGTCCCGATCCTCCTGATCGGTTTCCTCCTCGCTGCTGCCGCCGAGGAGGTCGGCTGGATGGCCTACGCGGCCGACCCACTACGGGCCCGTCGGGGCGCGGTCATCACCGGTCTCGTGCTCGGCTCCATCTGGGGGATCTGGCATGTCATCCCGCTGGTCCAGGCCGACCGTGGATGGGGGTGGATCGCCGGCTGGTTCCTGGGCACCGTCGCCGGGCGCGTGATCATCGTCTGGATCTACGACCACACCGCGGGCAGCGTGGCCGCGGCGATCATCTACCACGGCATGCTCAACATCATGGGATCACTGGCGCCGATCGAGAACTTCCCCGTCGCCGGCGTCGTGACGGCCCTGGTCGCCGCGGCCGTGATCATGACCGAGATCAGTCGCCGTGAGGCTCCAGCGGCAGCACGATCTTGAACCGGGTGTCGCCGGGCGTGGACTCCACCCGGAGATCCCCGTGATGTTTCTTCACCACGATCCGCCAGGAGATGTCCAAGCCGAGCCCGGTGCCTTCCCCGATCGGCTTGGTGGTGAAGAACGGCTCGAAGATGCGGTTGCGGATCTCCGGCGGGATCCCGGGACCGGTGTCACCGATCTCGATCACGGCGTACTCGCCATCGCGCTTGGTGCGCACCGTCAGAGTGCCGGAGCCGTCCATCGCGCTGACCGCGTTGTCGATGATGTTGGTCCACACCTGATTCAGCTCCGCGGCGTACGCCGGGATCGGGGGCAGGCTGGTGTCGAAGTCCTTGACCACCTGCACCCCGACGAGCTTGCCAGACATCATCACCAGGGTGGACTTGAGCAACTCGTGCAGATCGACGACCTGGTACGGCGCCCGATCGAGCTGGGAGTACTGCTTCGCCGCGCCGACCAGGGTGGAGATCCTGGTCACCGAGTCGTGGATCTCGTTCATCAACGACTCGGTGTCGATCGTGTACGTCAGCCAGCGGACAGCGCCTTCCAGGTACTCGGGCCCGACGGCCGCCAACACCTCCTCCATCCACGGCACGTCCAGGCCGCCGGCGGCCAGCACCGGCGCGACATCCCAACTGCCGCGCACTTCGTGCTCGTCGAGCCAGTCCGACAACTCGTCCTCGGCGTCGCTCAGCTCCATCGGCGACCGCTCGGGCGCCTTCGCCACTCGCTCGACCGCGGCCTCCTGCAGCTCGACGATGGTGTGCAGCTTGGTGGCGTCGAGGGTGCCGTCGGCAAGCATCGCAAGCTTCGCCCGCATGCCGGCGACTCTTTGCCGCAACGTCGCGGCAGCCCGGACGGCCGCCGCCGCAGGGTTGTTGAGCTCATGCGTCAACCCGGCGGACAAGGAGCCGAGGGCAAGCAGTCGCTCCCGCGCCCCAACCGTCTCGTTCGTCCGGCGCATCCCCATCACGAAGCCCTCGATCAGGTGCACCGCCATCGGGAACCAGGTGTTCATCATGGTCGCCATCGTCTTGGCGTCCACGACGAAGAACCGGGACGGCTCGAGCACCCTCATGGTCGCCGTGTACGTCGTCCGGTCGTCGGCGCCGAGGAAGGCGGTGAAGGCACCGGCATAGACGCCGCGCTGCGAGGTCCGGTTGATCTCCACCTCCTCCCCCTGGGACAGCTTGCACAGCCGGATCCCGCCGGACAGCAGGATGTAGCAGCAGGTCGCTGCCTCACCCTCCGCGAACACCACGCCCTCGTCCGCGCTGATCAGATAACCTTCACGCGACAGCCACTCGAGCTGGTCGTCGGTCAGGCTCTCGAACAGGAACAGTGTGCGGAGCTCGTCGATGCCGAGCCGCTCCGGCTCCTCGGTCGTGGTCATCACAGCATCTCCAGGTATCGGTGGACCAAGGTGACCGCCATCGCTCCGTCTCCGACCGCCGAGGCGACCCGTTTCACCGACTCGGCCCGTACATCGCCGGCTGCGAACACACCAGGCATGCTCGTCTCCAGGTGGTACGGCTCCCGCTCCAGCGGCCAGCCCGGTGGTCGACCGCGCAGGTCGGGTCCGGTGAGGACGAAGCCGCGGCCATCCCTTTGCAGGTCGCGCGGCAGCCAGTCCGTCCGCGGCGCCGCGCCGATGAACACGAACAGCCACTCGGCGTCCACCTCGCGGCTCTCACCGGTCGAGCTGTTGTGCAGCGTCAGCCTCTCCAGGTGCTCCGAGCCCTCGCAGGCCACCACCTGGGTGCACGTGTGCACCTCGATGGTGTCGATGTCTCGGATCTGCCCGATCAGGTACGACGACATGGTCGCCTCGAGCGAAGGTCCCCGCACGATCAGGTGGACACGCTTGGCGTGCCGGGAGAAGTAGACCGCCGCCTGGCCGGCCGAGTTCGCCCCGCCGATGATGTACACGTCCTGGCCGGCGCAGTTCGGACCTTCCGTCGCCGCCGAGCCGTAGTAGACGCCCCGGCCGCAGAGCTCAGGCACGCCCGGCGCATCAAGTGTCCGGTACGACACACCTGTCGCCAGGATCACGGAGTGCGCCGACACCTCGCTGTCGTCGGAGAAGCGCAGCCGACGCGCCGAACCCAGCGACTCCAGGCCGACCACCTGCCGCGCCGTGAGAAGCTCCGCGCCGAATCGAAGAGCCTGGCGTCGCGCGCGTTCGGTGAGCTGGGCCCCGGACACACCGTCGGGGAAGCCGAGGTAGTTCTCGATCCGGCTCGACTGGCCGGCCTGACCACCCGTCGCGACCTGCTCGACCAGGACCGTGCGCAGGCCCTCGCTGGCGCCGTAGACGGCCGCACCCAGCCCGGCCGGTCCACCGCCCACCACGACGAGGTCGTAGAACTCCTCCGCGGGCGTGGTCGACAACCCGACCTTGTCGGCCAGCTCCCCCTCCGACGGGGCGACCATCACCGTGCCGTCGGGCGTGATGACCACCGGGAGGATGGAACCGTCCACCCCGGCCGCTTCCAGCAGGCGCTTGCTCTCGTCGTCGTCCACGCCGTACCAGTGGAACGGCACCGCGTTGCGGGCCAGGAAGTCGCGGGTCGCGAAGGACGGGGCGGACCAGCGATGACCGATCACCCGGGTCTCGTCGCTCGGACGCTCCGGTGTCGAGCGCCAGAGGTCGAGCATCGAGTCGACGACCGGGTATAGCTTGTCCTCCGGTGGATTCCAGGGCTTCAGCAGGTAGTGGTCCAGGTCGACCACGTTGATCGCCTGGATCGCCGCATCCGTGTCCGCGTATGCCGTCAGCAACACCCGGCGGGCCCGTGGGAAGAGATCCATCGCGGCTTCCAGGAACTCGATCCCCGACAGCTGCGGCATCCGGTAGTCGGCCAGCAGGACCGCCACCGGTTCTCCCCGCAGCTTGAGCTCGCGCAGCGCGTCCAGCGCCTGGGGGCCGGACTCCGCCCGGACGATGCGGTTCCCCTCGCCGTACCGGCGGCGCAGGTCGCGGGCGATCGACCGGGAGACACCCGGATCGTCGTCGACGGTCAGGATCACCGGGCGCACTGATGCCGCTGTCATGCCCCCTTGATACCAGCGCCAGGCCAGGGCGGCCCGTTGACAGCGTTGTCGTCAGGGACCGCAGCCAAGGCAGGGCCAGGCCCGGCCGCAGCGGGCGCAGAGTCCGTCGGCACTTGCTGCCGGCACCCGCAGCCCCGTGGCCGGCGGGTGCTCGACGGCGGTCCCTGAGTCGTCGCCGCCGGCCGCGCCCGCCAGCAGTGGGACGGTGAACCAGCGGACCTCCGTGGCGTCTCCGTGGCCGTGTACGGCGAGCACCGCGTCGAGCCCGCCCTCCCAGGCCGAGGTGGCCGGCCACCGGCCCCGCCAGCGCAGCGCCACCGCGCCGTCGGACCACTCGACGCCCTCGGCCACCGTGCCGGCACCGCTCACTCCGGACACGTCGGCGTACCGGACCAGATGGAAGAGCCTCGGCTCCCGCTGCGTCGCGTTCTGTCGGTTCACCCTTGAAGCGTCACCGGCGCGCTCCGCGACCACCAGGTGTGATCTGTGGGCTGTCCGAACAGCCCACAGACCTCAAGGACGCAGCCGGCCGCCGCTGCGTCGTGTTCTGTCGGTAGGCCCTTGTAACGTCATCGGTGCGCACCGCAACCACCAGGCGCCAGGTCGTGTCGCTGAAACGCAGTGCAGTTGCAGGTTCGGCAACACGGCCCGACAGTGGGCCGGCCAGACCGGCCCGCACCTCGAGCGGGGAGGAATCCTGTGGTTGAGGCGGTGTTCGGAGCCGAGTTGAGGCGGTGCCGGCAGGCGGCCGCGCTGAGCCTGCGCCAGCTCGCGGCGCGGGTGGGGTACGACCACAGCTACCTGTCCCAGGTGGAGCGCGGGCAGCGTCCGGGGTCCGCGCACCTGGCCCGGCTGTGCGACAGCGCGATCGGCACCGGGTCCGCGCTGACGGACCTGTACGCACGGGCCACGTCGATACGGCGGCCGGCTCGCCCCGCCACGACCTCCGCCGGCCCGATCCTGGTGCCTGTCGCGGCTCGCGGGCCTGCTCAGCGGACCTTGGAGGCCACTCGCCAGGGTCTCGCCGGGGCACTGGCTCAGGTGTCGGATGTGGACGAGTGGGCAGCTGTGGTGGCGGCGTACGCTCGCGACTACACCATCACTGCGCCGCCCGACCTGCTGCCCGAGCTGTCAGCGGATCTGGAGCTGCTCGAGGCCACCGCCGCGGCCGTGCCGACGGGGGTTGCGGTGGGCCTAGCCGTGCCGGCCGCTCGACTGGCCGCACTGATGGCTCTGACGCTGGCAAGCCTGGGACGCAGTCGGGCAGCCCGGCGCTGGTGGCGAACGGCCCGGGACACCGCGGATCACTCAGCCGATCAGCCGACGCGGAGCCTGATGCGCAGCCTGGAGGCGACCACCGGCTTCTACGACCGGCGCCCCGTGCCCGAGCTGCTGGAGCTCGCCGAGCAGGCATCGCTACTTGCGGACGAGCCGGACTCCGCAGCACGTGCAGTGGCCGCTCGTGCCCAGGCCTTGGCCGTGCTGGAGCAGGCGGGCGCGGCGCGGGCGGCTCTGGGTGACCTCGTGCGGATCACCGCGGACCGACCGGGCCCGACGCTCGCTGAGAACTCGCTCTTCGGCTGGCCCTCGTACCGGGTGCATTTCGTCGAGAGCTTCGTCTACACCGCCCTGCGCGACACCGAAGCGGCGTACAGGGCTCAGGACAAGGCCCTCGAGCTCCACCCGTTGGAGGATCGCCGGCAGCGCGCCGAGCTCCGGCTGCACCACGCGCGCTGCCTGATCCACGACAGGGAGGTGGCCGCCGGCCTGGCGGCTGCCATGCGCGTGCTGGTGGAGTTGCAGGACCACTGGCACACCGAGTTCCTGTACGACGCCGCCGCGCGCGTGCTGTCCGCCGTACCGGCCGCCGATCTCGGCCGCCCAGCGGTCCGGGACTACCGCGAGCTGCTGGTGCGCCGCCCGTACCAACGCCGCTGATGGCCGCACTGTGGGCAGCGGGTCGAGCAGTGGCGCCCTACGGCGGTAGCGTGCCGGGGAAGAGTTGGCCCGAGCCGGGGAGCAGCAGTGGCAGACGCATGGAACTTCAAGGTCGAGTTGCGAAGCGATCCGGCTACCGACGAGGCAAGGACGGCTGTCCTGACCTCTCCCGGGTTCGGCCAGTCCTTCACCGACCACATGGTGCTCGCGACCTGGACCGCCGAGCGCGGCTGGCACGACCAGAAGGTGACGCCGTTCGCGCCGCTCAAGGTCAGCCCCGCGGCGGCGGTCCTGCACTACGCGCAGGAGATCTTCGAGGGACTCAAGGCCTACCGGCACGAGGACGGCTCGGTCTGGGCGTTCCGGCCCGACGTCAACGCAGCCCGCTTCGGCCGGAGCGCGAAGCGGCTGGCCCTGCCCGAGGTTCCGCCCGAGGCTTTCGTCGCGGCACTGCGGGCACTCGTCACGGTCGACGAGGTCTGGGTGCCCGCCGCCGGTGAGCGCGAGGCCAGCCTCTACCTGCGGCCGTACATGATCGCCTCCGAGGCCGCGCTGAGCGTGCGGCCGGCCCGCGAGGTGCTCTTCGGCGTGATCGCATCGCCCGCCGGGCCGTACTTCGACACCGGACCCAAGCCGGTCTCGATCTGGTTGTCGACCACCTCGATCCGGGCCACGCCGGGGGGAACCGGCGCGGCCAAGTGCGGCGGCAACTACGCCGCGAGCCTGGCGGCGCAGGCCGAGGCGATCGCGAACGGCTGTGAGCAGGTCGCCTTCCTCGACGCGGTCGAGCGCCGCTGGGTCGAGGAGATCGGCAGTATGAACCTCTTCTTCGTGCACGCCGACGGCCGCGTCGTCACCCCGGAGCTGTCCGGCTCGATCCTGGAGGGCGTCACCCGGGCCTCCGTGCTCGAGCTGGCCGCCGACCTCGGCCACAAGGTCGAGGAGCGGCGCATCTCCGCGGACGAGTGGCGTGACGGCGTGCGCGGCGGTGAGATCACGGAGGTCTTCGCCTCCGGCACGGCTGCGGTGATCACCCCGATCGGCCGGCTCGCTTGGGACGGTGGCGACCTCACCATCGGCGACCACTCGATCGACCACGGCGTCGGACCGGTCACCGCCTCGATCCGCCGCTCGCTGCTCGATCTCCAGTACGGCAGGGTCGAGGACACCCGGCGCTGGCTCGCCCGCCTCGCCTGAACCACGTCCTGCCACCGCCGCACCGACGTCGATCCGTGTCGGGTGTCGTTCGGCCCGGTTAGGTTGGGCCCATGGCAGCGTCCAAGGCATCCAAGGGGAAGACTCCGGCCGTGGAGCTGGAGGTCGGCGAGCGCGTGGTGCGGATCTCCAATCCGGATCGGGTGTATTTCCCGGCCCGCGGCGAGACCAAGCTCGACCTCGTCAAGTACTACCTGTCCGTGGGTGACGGGATCGTGCGGGCGCTGCGGGAGCGACCGTGCATGCTGCACCGGTTCCCCGACGGGGTCAGCGGGGAGAAGGTCCACCAGAAGCGGCTGCCGCACGGCGCACCGCCTTGGATGGAGACGGTCCGCGTCCACTTCCCCCGCTACAACCGGACCGCCGACGAGCTGTGCGTGACGGAGCTGGCGCACGTTGCCTGGGCGGTGCAGATGTCCACGGTCGAGTTCCACCCCTGGAACTCGCGCCGTGCCGACACCGAGAAGCCGGACGAGTGGCGGATCGACCTGGACCCGATGCCGGACTGCCCGTTCGACCGGGTCCGGCGCGTCGCCCACGTCGCGCACGAGGTGCTCGACGACCTCGGCGCGGTCGGCTGGCCGAAGACGTCCGGCGGTTCCGGCATCCACATCTACGTGCGGATCAAGCCCGAGCACGGGTTCGGCGACGTACGGCGGGCCGCCCTGGCCTTCGCTCGCGAGGTCGAGCGCCGGGCCCCGGACGACGTGACAACGACCTGGTGGCGCAAGGACCGCGACCCGAAGAAGTTGTTCGTGGACTACAACCAGAACGCCCGAGATCACACGATCGCGAGCGCGTACTCGGTCCGGGGCAACCCCGAGGGGACGGTGTCGACGCCGATCCGCTGGGACGAGGTCGACGACGTGGACCCGAAGGACTTCACCATCGCGACGGTGCCGGCCCGGTTCGCCGAGCTCGGCGACCTGCACGAGGGCATCGACGACGCCGTCTACACGGTCGACACCCTGCTGGAGTGGGCCGAGCGCGATGAACGCGAGGGCGCGCCTGAACCACCGCCACCCGAGGACTGACTCCGGGTCCGAGCCGACCTGCCCAGACGGCTGCCTCGGCACGCTCGGGATTGTTGCCCCGCTGATCGACCCCGCGACGACACCGGCCGTTCGTAAAGACTTGCCCTAGTCGTGCCTTCCGATTCTGGTCTGACCCCTAGGGCGGGATAAGTTCGAAGTCCCCCCACATGTGGATGTCTCACCCCCCGGGACCCACATGGGCGAGTGCCCCGGTCACCAGACCGGGGCACTCGCTTTCTCCCGGCGGACCACCGTTCCGCCGCAGCGCACAGGCCGCGCGGCGCCGGATCCGGCGTACGAGGACCTGAACTCGGGCCACCCGTCGGGCGGTCGGCTCCGAACTGGTCGGTAGACGGCTGCTTCGCGGATTCTTCCGGCTGGATGTCGATTTCAGCGGGACTGATCCGACGTAGCAGTAAGAAGGCAGCCAAGGTGGCGGCCGGATCAGATTTCAGGGAGAGGTCAGCATGTCCGAGACGAACGAACGCCAGATGGTCATCACGATGCTGGCCGAGGGAAACCCCGTCTGGTACGTCGCCGCGATGGTCAACAAGCGCAGCCACGACGTCTACCTGATCGGTCGCGCCGCCGGTTACCCCGACCGCACCAAGCTGCGCAGTGCAGCGTGGAGACAGACCCAGGCGGAGGCCGAGTTCAGCTGGCGGGTCGCTTGATCGGCCTCAGCCGTTCGAACAGAACCTGGCCGGGCCAGTGCGTGTCGTTCACCGGCACGCTGAAGGCCTCGGCCCGAGTGAAACCTTGTCTCTCGTAGTAGCGCACCAACGCACCATCACCGCCGGCAAAGCAGTCCACCCGGACCAGGTCGACGCCCCGATCCCGTGCCAGCGAACGGGCGTGGTCGAGGAGCTCGCCACCGATGCCCTGGCCGGCCCTGTCGCGGTCCGTCACCAGCAACTGGATGTACAGCTCCGGTTCGGTGGCCGGGGGCACGTAGGGCGTCGCGGCGCCGACCGCCAGCGCTCCGACCGCCTGTCCGTCCAGCTCGGCGATCCACAATCCACGCGCTTGCACGAAGCCGGTCACCTGCGCGATCCGGCGCGGGTTGGTCGAGTGGGGCTCGGTACCCCACTGATCGGTACGGCCGTTCGCCACCAGCCACTCGGTGGCCCGGTCGAGCAACGCGAGTACGGCCGGAACGTCGCTCAGGTCGCCTGCACGGATGTTCAGGGGCACGAACGCATCCTGCCATCCGGCGGCATCGCCACAGCCATGACGGTCACGACTCCGGTGTCAGTGGAGGTGCCTTCTCCAGTCCGGCGGGATCCGGCCGGCGGGTCCGGGTGCGGGCTGGTCAAGCGGATGGTGCTCGGGCGGGGCCAGGTGCGGGCCCTCGTAGAGCTGGTCGTCGCGGTAGTCGTAGTACCAGCTCTCATCCGGTTCGAAGCTGGTGATCAGAGGATGGCCGGTCGCCCGGGCATGAGCCGTGGCGTGCTGGGCGGGCGAACTGTCACAGCAGCCGATGTGGCCGCACTGAGCGCAGCGGCGCAGATGGAGCCACCAGCCGCCGTCATGCTCGCAGTCGGCGCAGCCAGGACCACTCGGTGGCACCGCCGGATCGATTGGCACGCCCTCGTCGACCATATGACCAGAATCCACTTCGTCCAGAGTTCCCACGCACCTGCCGCGAGCCTACCTTCGGCCGCATGGAACGGACACCCGGCCTTTCCTGGATCGCTCGGGACCCAGGGTGTCGAGGGCATAGCATCGGCAGGCGGGTCATCGACGGATCGCAGCCGAACGAGGGAGTCCCCCATGATCTTCATCGCCGCCAAGTTCGCGGTACTGCCCGAGCACGCCGACCGGTGGCCGGAGATCACCGCCGAGTTCACCGAGGCGACGCGCAGCGAGCCGGGTTGCCTGTGGTTCGACTGGTCCCGCAGTGTCGACGACCCGAACGAGTACGTCCTGGTCGAGGCCTTCCGCGATGACGAGGCCGGTGGCTCCCACGTCCGGTCGGAACACTTCAAGAAGGCCCAGCAGACGTTGCCGCCGCACCTCGCGTCCACACCTCGGATCGTGAACTTCTCCGTCCCACAGGACGACTGGTCCGAGCTCGGCGAGCTCGCCGTCGCCGACCGGAGCTGAACTCACCTTCGTCCGGGGCGGGCGAGGCTGCGGTCAGACACAGCGAACTCCCAGGTTCCTGACGCTCCGGTCCCAGGTTGGCCGCCCACGATGGTTCCGTGTCCCCGACGCCATCGATGCCTACCGCGAGTCCGATCCGTGCCGTGCATGCCGATCGCGTCAGATTCGACGCCGCTGTACGGCTGGGGGCGGGCAGCGCGCTCTGGCTCAGCCTGCTCCTGGAGCGGCGAGACAGCCGCTCCGTCGACGGCCACAGCGGGGTCGAGCGGGTCCACCGAGCCCGGCAACGGTGACACCGGTTCGAGCGGGAACAACGAGGGCGCCGCGCGTACCGTCACCGGATCGGTCGCGCAGACCCGTTGGGGGCCGGTACAGGTCCAACTGACCATCGGCGGCGGCAAGATCACCGCGGCCTCGGTCCCGCAGTGCCCCGACAACAACCCGCGAGACCAGGAGATCAACTCCGACGTGCTGCCGATCCTGGTGCAGGAGACGCTCGACGCCCAGAGCGCGGACATCGACGCAGTCAGCGGTGCCACGGTCATGAGCGGCGGCTACGTCCAGTCGCTGCAGGCCGCTATCGACGAGGCGGGCCTGTGAACGGCCGCCGGTTCAGGTGACGACTCAGCCCCGCCGGCTGATGTCGCGAACCACGCCGAGTTGGTCGAGGGTCTGCGTCAGTCCCTCGAGGAAGACTGCGAGATCGGGGAAGGCATCGGTGTCGGCGACGACGTCGAAGTTCAGTTGTCCCGCATAGGACAGAACCCCGACGCCAAGGGCCAGATTGCCCTGCACCACGCCGACCTGGAACATCTCCAGCATCCGCGCACCGGCGAAGTACAGCGGCGCCGGTGGTCCCGGCAGGTTGCTGAGCAGCAGGTTGACCAGTCGTTGGTGGAACATCACCCCGACCATCCACCGCTGCAGCACTCGGCCGGCGGGCTGGTACGGCGGTCGTGACCGCTGTGAGGCGGTCTCGGTCGCAATCTGGTCCAGCCGCAGAACCGGGTCTGATCCGCCGACGGGTATCGGAACGACCCGGATGCCCACCCGATTGCCACCGGCCTGCTCCGCGCCCCGCGTCGAGGCGGCCACGGACACCTTGAGCACCAGCTCCGCCGTCAGCTCGCCGCGGCTGTCCAACAACCTCCGGGCGCCTCCGGCCACAGCAGTCAGGACGACGTCGTTGACCTTCGCGTTGTGCCGGTGGGCGACTGCCTTGGTGGCAGCGAGATCCGCACGCGCCAGCATGATCCGGCGGTTGGGACCGACCGGCCGGTTCAGCGATACCGCAGGCGCCCGTCCCAGCCGAATGAGCGCACCCGCTTGCCGTGCCCACACCACCACGCGGCTTGCGAGGCCGGCTGGGTGACCGAGCGCCGCGATCATCCGACGTACGGCGTGGCGCCGGTCGCGCAGGTTGCTCCTGAACAAGAACCAGTCACCAGGCCTCGGCTCGGGTTGGTCCACCGGCGCTGACGGGACCGACGCGGTCGGCTCCAGGTCGAACAGGGATCCGAACAGGGCGATGGCGGCGATTCCGTCGGCCACCACATGGTGGAGGCGTATCAGCAGCCCGACCCGGTCCCCGCTGAGACCCGTCAGCAGCCACAGCTCCCAGAGGGGACGGCTCCGGTCCAGCGGGACCTGGTTCAACTCTCCGCACGCAGCGAGCAGGGCGGCCTCGTCCCCGGGGGCGGCCAGCGCGCGGGTCCGGATGTGCCGTTCGATCGCGAAACCCTGGTCATCGACCCACAGCGGTGGACCCAGCCCGAGCCTCGGCCGCACCAGAACCTGCCGAAGCCGGCGAGCCTGGGAAGTCCGCTGCTCGACGTGCGTCCGGATCGCGTCCAGGCGCAACCGCCCGGTGGAGTCGATCAGCGGTCGCGCGTCCAGGATCGCCAGCGCCGCGACGTGCATCGGCAGGCCGTGCTCCTCGACGCGCAGGTTGCTCACGTCCAGCGGCGTCAGCCGCTCGACAGGAACCGGGTCGGCATCCGGTGTGGTGGCGTCCATGGGTCACCCCCCGTTCGCCCGACACCCCCCGGGACGTCACCCGCGGGTTGCTCCAGCGTTACAGGAGTCACCGACATCCGTCCACTCAGTACCCGTTGAACAGCGCCGATCTCCTTGTAGCCTGAAGGCATACCCGGTGGGGTATGTGAACGCTGAGGAGGCGAGACAGGTGCCCAACGGCGGAGGGACAGGCCTCGGGTTCCTCTTCGGGCTCCTTCTGGTCGTTGGAGTGGGGTTGATGGTCGTGGTCGCCGTGCGCGTCATCGGTGGGGGCATCCGCGCGGACGACCACACCCGGGCAACCGGTCGTCGCCGTGCTGGCCGTGCCCGGGAGCTGCTGGATGAGCGCTACGCGGCCGGTGAACTCACCGATGATGAGTACCGCGAACAGCTGACCGCGCTCGAAGAGCGTCCCTGATGCAGCCGATCAGCAGAAGGGACGCGTTGACCCTGGGCGGCCTGGGCCTGCTGAGCGCCGCGGTCGGCGGGTTCGGCCTCACCCGGCAGTGGAAGTCGCCCACCACTCCCACCGGTCGGACCGGCGCCACGCTCACCGAGCCCGAGGTGCTCCGCAGCAGAGCCGGAGCGCTCGACGTACGGCTCGAGGCCGCGACGAGCCTGCACGAGGTCGCCGGACGGAGAGCCACGACACTCGGCTACAACGGCGGGGTGCCCGGCCCGACGTTGCGCCTACGGGCCGGGGACCGGCTCCGGATCAACCTGGTCAACCACCTCGACCAGCCGACCAACCTGCACGTGCACGGCCTGCACGTCTCGCCGGATGGCAACGGCGACAACCCCTTCGTGGTGGTCGAACCCGGCGACGCCTTCTCTTACGAGTACCGACTCCCCGACGACCATCGGCCCGGCGTGTACTGGTATCACCCTCACCACCACGGCATGGTCGCCGACCAGATCTTCGGCGGGCTCTATGGCGCGATCATCGTCGAGGACGGGGACCCGCTCCCGATCACCCGGGACCGCGTCATGGTGGTCTCCGACCTCACGCTGGACACCGCCGGGAACATCATCGGCCCGTCCACGATGGAGCAGGTGATGGGCCGCGAGGGCGACCTGGTCCTGGTCAACGGCCAGGTGGCCCCCACCCTGCAAGCACGTCCCGGTCAGCGTGAACGCTGGCGCGTAGTGAACGCCTGCACGGCGCGCTTCCTCTCGCTCCGGGTGGACGGCCAGGCGGTTCAACTGCTCGGCATGGACTCCGGTCGGTTGCCGGAGCCGCGCGACGTGGTTGAGGTCCTCCTCGCTCCGGGCAACCGCGGCGACCTGATCGTCACGGCCCGGGAAGGCCACAGCGTGATCCAGGCTCTGCCGTACGACCGTGGCCGGATGATGGGCGCGATGATGGGCCGCGGGCCTGGATCGGGCGGCCAGGATCCGGTGTCGTTGGCCACGTTCGAGGTCAGCGGGCCGGCAGTGCCGGAGCCGGCGCCGCTGCGCGTTCTCGCCCAGCCCCCTGACCTCCGCGGTCGCCGGCCCGCACGCTCTCGACTGCTCACGTTCCAACTGACCATGGGCCGCGGGATGAGCTTCACGATCGACGGCAGGGAGTTCGACGCCGCCCGGATCGACCAGCAGGTCGGGTTCGGAACCGTGGAGGACTGGACCATCCGAAACGACAGCCCGATGAACCACCCCTTCCACCTGCACGTCTGGCCGATGCAGCTGCTCGAGAACAGCGACGGGCCCGTGACGACACCGACCTGGCTCGACGTGGTCGACGTCCCCGCACGCAGCCAGGTGACCGTGCGCATCGCCTTCGACGATTTCGGCGGTCGCTCCGTCTACCACTGCCACATCCTCGACCACGAGGACCGCGGCATGATGGGCGTGATCCGGGTGGCTTGACCGCTGGAGGGAGCATGGCCGGTTGCGCCGGGCCCGGTCAGGCTGGACGCCGGCCCTACAGTGGACCTCGTGGTGTTGCGAGTCGTCTTTGCGGATGACAACTTCCTGGTGCGCGAAGGCGTCTCCGCCTTGCTCACCGAGGCCGAGGACGTCGAGCTGGTCGAGACCGTCGCCGACCCGAACTCGCTGCTGAAAGCCGTGGTCGAGCACCAGCCGGACGCCGTCCTCACCGACATCCGGATGCCGCCGACCTTCACCACCGAAGGCATCGACGCCGCCAAGCGGATCCGGGCCGATCACCCGTCGACGGGAGTCGTCGTCTTGTCCCAGTACGTCGAGGAGGAGTACGCCTTCGAGCTGCTGTCCGAGGGCGTCGCCGGGCTCGGGTACCTCCTGAAGGAACGGGTGTCGCAGGTCGACGAGCTGGTCCGGGCGTTGGTCGAGGTCTCGCGCGGCGGCTCCGTCCTCGACCCCAGGGTCGTCGAGGGCCTGCTGGCGCGGAAGTCGCAGGAGTCGCGATCACCCTTGCTCGGCCTCACCGATCGCGAGCGCGAGGTGCTCCACGAGCTGGCGGCCGGACGCAGCAACGCCGCGACGGCGAAGGCGCTCTTCATGAGCGAGCGCGCCGTCGAGAAGCACGTCAGCTCGGTCTTCCAGAAGCTCGGCATCGTGGACGAGTCCGACGTCAACCGTCGGGTGATGGCGGTCCTCGCCTACCTAGAGGCCACCGGCGGCCCGGCCCCCCGCTGACCGACCCGTACGCCGGGCGGGCGACGAGATCGTGCGGCCAACCGCACCCCGCCGGGGCGGACAGCACCATGTCGCCGCGGCTTCACTCTGCGCCATGATGGCGTCCAGGAGGTGCGTAGTGGGAGATGTGCGCGTCCTGGTCGTGGACGACCAGGAGCCCTTCCGCCGGGCGATCGCCGCCGTGGTGGCGGAGACGGACGGGTTCGTCGTGGTGGAGTTCGCCGAGTCGGGCGAGGAGTCGCTCGCCGCCGTCGCGCGGCTGCACCCGGACCTGGTGCTGATGGACGTCAACCTGCCCGGCATCGACGGCATCGAGGCCACCCGCCGGATCACGCTCGACACCGACGCGCCGGTCGTCATCCTGCTGTCCACCTACGACGAGGACGACTTCGACATCTCCGGCTGTGGCGCCGCGGCTTACGTCGCCAAGGCCGCCTTCGGCCCGGACCGCCTCGCGGATGCCTGGGCAGCAGCCACCACCAGACCGGCCTAGACGGCCACGGGAGTCGGCTCCTGCGCGCCGACCGGAATCCTGATGGACAACCCGTCCACGACGTCGAGCGCGGGTGACCCGCCGACCGCCTCCACCCTGTCGACGATCGCCTGTACGTCGACATTGTCGCGGGTGATGCCGCTGATCTGCAGGATCAGGTCCGGTCCTGCCACCAGCAGGTCGATCCGGGCGGATCCTGTTCCGGCGCGCAGGCTCTCGACGCAGCAGAAGTAGACCGTCGCCTCCACCCTGGCGGGGAACCGCCGCTCAGCGGACGGCTCGATGTGAAGGTTGGCTCCGAGGCCGGCCCTCGCCAGGTGCGACCTGAGCGCGGACGCGAGGCCCGCTCGCGCAAGCTGCGTGGGGAACACCCCGCGGGTCAGCTCGCGCAACGACTCCAACGCCTCGTTGGTCCTGGCCACCAGCCGTTCGAGCTCATCGAGGGCGGCGGGACCCGAAGCAGCGACGCTGAGGCGATCCAGCTGCGCCGGCATCGTGGCCAGATGCGGTATCACCTGTTGCGAGATCGCGGCCTCGAGCTGACGGCGCGCGGCATCATCGGCGGCGATGATCCTTCGCCGTGACTCGGCGAGGGCACGAGTGGTGCGGTCGAGCGCAGCCACGTGTCCGGCGAGTTCGGCCTGCATCGCGGCATTGTGGAAGGCCACCGCGGTCTGGTCGGCCAGGTCCCGCAGCAGTTGCTCGTCGATCGCCCGGAGCCGGCGCCCCTTCGGCATGCCCACCCCGATCATCCCGAGGAGGTCGTCGCCGTGTCGGACCGGGACCTCGAACTCCGGCGACTCATCGGGGGCGTCAGCCGGCCAGACCTTCGTGATACTGACCGAGCCGGGCACCCACAGGACCGCGCTGGACCGGCGAGCGGACACCGCCCACCCCGCCGCCTCGGCGACGGCAGGCAGGAGCGTCTCCGCCGACGGCGTCTCCGCGAGGCGCCGGCTGAAGTCGGACAAGGCCTCGTACGGAGCCGCGCGGGACCCGTACGCGAGCCGGTTCGCCAGCCGGACGACCTGCCGGCGCAGCGGCTGGAAGGCGAGGGCGACCACGGACGTGCCGAGCAGCGACAGCGACAGCCTGTCCGTCTGGGTGTCGACGAGCGCGCCGCCCATCACCACGAGCGCCGTGTAGCCGATCGCGGCGAACGCCGTACCGATGGCGAGGATGACGGCACGGTTGATGATCACCTCGATCTCGTACAGCCGGTACCGCAGCACGGCCACGGCGAAGAGGATCGGCATGCAGAAGTAGGCGACGAACAACGGGAGACCCGCCGCCCAGCTCTGGTCGCCGCCGTTGACCAGCTGGACAACGCCCAGGTTGACGAAGGCCCCGGCCACCAACACCGCCGCCAGGGCGATCAGCCGCACTTGCTGTCGCTGCTCGCCGTGGCTGCGACGAAGCCGGCGAACCATCGAGACGGCGGCCGCTATCAGACCGCCCACGATGAGGAGCAGGCCCACGCTGAACAGAACTTCGCCAATGCCACCGCCCTGCTCGCCCTGAGTCTCGAGGTCGAACTCGGTCGGCGACATGGTGAGTATGCCCAGCGTGCAGGAGGCGAGCCCGGCCAGGGCCACGACAGTCGCAGAGCGCCACCGGCGCGACAGGACATGCCCGTCCGGCGCGATCAGGAACAAGACGGTCAGCGCGGCCAGGGAGAACTGCCCGCCGAGCAGTACAGAGATCCAGCCCGCGACGCCCCCGAGGCTCCGTGAACCAGGGCCACCGGCCGTGATCACCCAGATGCTGTAGGCCTCTGCGAGCAAGGAGACAGAGGCAACGACGCCGGTCAGACACAACAGCCAGCCGATCGGGTGCCGTCGGTACCGCGACACGATCAACGCGCCCATCACCGCCGATCCCACCACCGCCCCGCTGACGAACGGGAACCCGTGGATCGCAACGGACTCCTCGGACAGCAGGGGCCGGTACTGCGCACTCACCCAGACATCGGTACCGGCCACGACCACGGTGAGTGCCGCCAGCAACCAAGCCACCCGCGCATACACGTCAGTCCTCCGGCTGGTTCGAGACGGGCGCCGCGGGTAGCCGCGCTTCGACGAGGGTGCCGCGAGCAGGCGTCGCCTCGATCGACAGGGTTCCACCGACCGACTCGACGCGGTCGCGCATGTTCCGCAGACCCGCGCCCGCTTGCGCCGTACTGGGGTCGAAACCGGCGCCGTCATCCTCGACGGTCACTCTCAGCACGCCGGACGTCCCCTGAAGGTTCACCCGGATGGCTTGTGCGGAGGCGTGCTTGGCAGCGTTCTGCAACGCCTCCAGCACGCAGAAGTAGGCCGCCGCCTCGATGTCGGCGCGATAGCGTCCAACGTCGGCGGAGCACAGCTCGACCGGGAACGGGGCGGCGGAGATGGCGGTCCGAAGCGCCGGCTCGAGTCCGTCCTCGGCCAGTGAGCTGGGGTAGATACCCCGCGAGAGGCCGACGAGCGTATCGATGGTCGCGGTCGCTGCGACGCTCTGCCCCGCGATCAGCAGGTCGGCGCGTTCGGGTGACCGTCCAGCCAACGTGTGAGCAAGCCGCAAGTTCACCGCGAGAGCCACAAGGTGCTGCTGCGCGCCGTCGTGGATGTCGCGCTCCAGCCGCCGGCGCTCGGCGTCCTGCTCGTCGACGAGTCGTTCCCGCGACAGCCTCAGCTCCTCCGCGCGGGTGGACAGTTCCTCCAGGCGATGCACGAGCTCCGCACGCAGTCGCGCGCTTCGCAGGACCAGCCCGGCCTGGCCGGCGAGCCCGGCGAAGAGCTTCTCCTCGACGGAAGTGAGCGGCACGCCATCACGCTCCTGTACGGCGAGAACGCCGAGCACCTCCCCCGCCTGGCGCACCGGGAGCTCCCGCCGGCCGGGCACGTCACCCGCCCCCGGAGGTAGATCGGCCAAGGCGGCCCCGGGTGGCCAGGTGGCGGCGAGTCTCAGCTGGTCCTCCACCACCAGCCACACCTGGGCGCCTCGCGCGCCGGTGCCGTCGGCCAGCACCTTCGCCATCCTGGCCGGCATCTCCTCGATCGCGCGGCTGCCGGTCAACGATTCCGAGAACTGGCGCAACACTTCGTACGGCGACTGCCGGCCGCCATGCACGGCCTGCGGCACGACCTCCTCGAGCCGTGACTGCACCATGCCGAATCCCAGCGCGACCACTGCCGTGGCGAGCACCGAGAGTCCGAAGCGCGACGACGAGGTGTGACCGATCAGCGCGCCCCCACCCAGCACGATGACGACGTACACCAGTAGCACGAACACTGCGAGTCCACCCGGCACCACGAAGGCCGCAAGCCGCTCGCGGCCGCTCCGTCGTCCCCACCACAGCCTTCTCACCTCTGCAGTCTGCCCCCATCGACGCCAGGGCGGCAGGGCTCTACCCGAACCCCGAGGGTGGGGTCAGCCGCACGATCGCCCGCCGAATCGGGCGCGGTCAGCGCCCGGAGGCGTGCGCCCAGCCCGATGGGGAACGGCAGCCGAAACGCCTTTCCTGGAACCACGCCGCTCGACCGGGGGGCGAATCCAGTCACAGGAGAACCAGAATGTCCATCACCACCCTCACCAGCACCATCGCTGCGACCACCTCTGCCGCCCGGGCCGAGAGCGTCAGCAAGCTCTACGGAACCGGCGACGCGGCGGTCGCCGCCCTGAAAGACATCGACGTCCAGCTCGACGCGGGCAGATTCACCGCGATCATGGGCCCGTCGGGGTCGGGCAAGTCCACGCTGCTGCACATGCTCGCCGGTCTCGACCGGCCGACGTCGGGCGAGGTCTACCTCGGCGACACCCGGATCACCTCGCTCAACGACAAGGCGCTCACCCTGCTGCGCCGAGATCAGATCGGCTTCATCTTCCAGTCGTTCAACCTGCTCCCGACGATGACCGCGGCGGAGAACATCGTTCTCCCGATGCGGATCGCCGGCCGCAAGCCGGACGCCTTCTGGGTGCAGTCGATCGTCGAGAAGCTCGGCCTCGGCGAGCGACTCGGCCACCGCCCGACCGAGCTGTCCGGCGGTCAGCAGCAACGGGTGGCCGCGGCTCGCGCCCTGGCCTCGCGTCCGCAGATCGTGTTCGCGGACGAGCCGACCGGCGCCCTCGACTCGACGTCGAGCACCGAACTGCTCGGCTTCCTCCGCGCCGCGGTCAAGGAGCTCGGCCAGACCGTCGTCATGGTCACCCACGACCCGACCGCGGCGAGCTACGCCGACCGGGTCCTCTTCCTGGCTGACGGCCACGTCGTCGATGAGATGCACGAGCCGACCGCTGACGCCGTACTCGACTTCATGAAGCATCTAGGAGCCTGACCAGTGTTCACCGCAACCCTTCGGGGAATGATCGCGCACAAGCTGCGACTCGTCCTGACCATGGCCTCGATCGCACTCGGGGTCGCCTTCCTGGCCGGGACTCTCGTCCTGACCGACACCATGCGGCTGGCCTTCGACCAGCTGTTCGGCAACGTCTCCGCCGGCACCGACGCGGTCGTCCGCGCCGAGGCCGCCTACAACCAGTCCGAAGGCACCGGCACCAGCCGGAAGCCCGTGCCGGCCTCGGTCATCCAGCAGGTGAGCAAGGTCGACGGCGTCCGCGCCGCCGAGGGCGCGGTCACGGGCTACGCGCTGCTCACCGACAACGACGGCAAGGCCGTGCTGTCCAAGGGTGGCGCCCCCACCATGGGCTACAGCCTGCCGGCCGACAGCACTCTGCGCGGCGACGTCAAGCTCCTCACCGGGACCGCGCCTGCCGGACCGCACCAGGTCGCTATCGACGCCACCAGCGCCGAGGAGCACCACATCGCGCTCGGCTCCACCATCAAGGTGTTGTTCAGCGGTCCGACCCAGCAGTTCACCGTCGTCGGCACCGTCGGCTTCGGCGGCCAGAAGGACCTCGGCGGCACCACGTCGGCGTACTTCGACTCCGCCACCGCCCAGCAGGTGCTCGGTACCCCGGGCCTCGTCGACTCGGTGAACGTCAGTGCCGAGCCCGGGATCAGCCAGGACGAGCTCGTGAAGCGGATCGAGGCGGCCGTCCCCGACGGCACCGAGGCGGTCACCGGAGCCGCCGTGGCGAAGGAGTCGTCGGACGCCGTCAACGAGGACCTGTCGTTCGTCCGGATCATGTTCATGATCTTCGCCGGCATCGCGTTGTTCGTCGGCTCGTTCATCATCTGGAACACGTTCACCATGACCGTCACTCAGCGGTCGCGAGAGATCGCGTTGCTGCGGGCCATCGGCGCCACCCGGCGGCAGATCAGCCGGAGCCTCGTCCTCGAGGCGTTGCTTCTGGGTGTCACTGCCTCGGCCGGCGGTGTCGGTCTCGGCATCCTCGTCGCCAAGGGCCTGAACCTGCTGATGGACCTGGTCGGTTTCAGCCTGCCGAGCACGACGATGCAGATCGAGCCGCGCACCATCTGGGTGTCGGTGCTGGTCGGCACGATCGTGACGGTCGTGGCCGCCCTCGTCCCGGCGTACCGGGCGACGAAGGTGCTCCCGGTCGAGGCGTTGCGGGAAGCGGTGCCAGGCGCGGGCAAGCCGTCGAAGAAGCGGGCAGTTGCGGGTGTCGTCATCAGTGCCCTCGGCCTGACCGCGGTGTTGTCGGCCCTGTACGGAAACACCAGGCCGAGCATGGCGGTGTTCGGCCTCGGGATCCTGGGCGTCGTCGCCGGGGTCATCACCCTGCTGCCGGTCGTCGCCCGTCCACTGGCGTCGCTGATCGCCGTACCGCTGCGACTGCGCGGCCTGCCCGGCGAGCTGGCGAGGCAGAACGCGACGCGCAACCCGCGTCGTACCGCCTCCACGGCGGCCGCGTTGATGATCGGTCTCACCCTCGTCGTCAGCATGGGTGTGTTCGCCGCCTCGCTGAAGAGCTCGTTCGGTGACGTCATCGGAGACTCGACCAACGCCAAACTGTTCGTGACCACCTCGAGCACGCAGGCCCCGGGCTTCAGCCCTGAGGCGATCAAGGCGGTCAAGGGCGTCGACGGTGTGGACAAGGTCTCGGCCACGGGCTGGGGTCAGGCACGCTTCGACGGCGCGGAGTCGAGTTACTCCGCGATCGACCCGGCGACAGCGGAAGACACGCTGAATCTCGGGCTCTCGTCCGGCTCGCTGGCCGATCTCGGCACCGATGGAGTCGTGGTGACGAAGTCGGCCGCCACGGCGCACGGCTGGAAGGTCGGCGACATCGTCCGGAGCGAGTTCGCCGCGACCGGCAAGCACGACCTGCACGTGGTGGGTATCTACGACACCAAGGGCTGGATCGGTGACGACTACGTCATCAGCATCGCCGCCCAGACAGCCAACGCGGGCCGCCAGCTCACGTCGACCGGCCTGGTGACGCTGACGGACGGCGCGGACACGGCCACCGTGCAGAACGCGATCACGACGGCACTGGCCGACCACCCGGACGCCAAGGTCCTTGATCGGCAGGCCTTCGAGAAGGAGGCGAGTGGCTTCATCGACCAGCTGGTCACGTTCGTCACGGTCATGCTGCTGCTGGCGGTGCTGATCGCCCTGCTGGGCATCGTGAACACGCTGGTGCTGTCGGTCTTCGAGCGGACCCGTGAGCTGGGTCTCCTGCGGGCGGTCGGCATGACGCGTGGCCAGGTCCGCGCGATGGTCCGCTGGGAGTCCGTGGTGATCTCGCTGATCGGGGCACTGGCCGGAGCGGGCCTCGGTATCGGGCTGGGTGTGGCGCTCTCGCAAGCTCTTGCGGACGAGGGCATCAAGGCCATCACGATCCCCGGCCTGCAGGTGGCGCTCTACGTGGTGCTTGCGGCGGTGGCCGGCGTCCTGGCGGCCGTGGGACCGGCCAGGTCTGCCGCGAAGGTCGACGTACTGAAGGCGGTGGTGGCCGACTGACGGCCTTCTTCCAGGCGGGTTGACGGCGGCCCGGCGGTGTCCTGACGGACATCTCCGGGCCGCCGCTGTCGTGCGGAGCGGGGACTGCCCCGCGAAACGCGTTCGGCGTACTCTCAGGCTGTAGAAAGTTGTACCAATCGCGGCGTAGTGGCCCGCACTGCCGTACGCGAAGCGCCCCGCCCGGCAGACCTGTCCATCCGCCTCGTCGAAAGTCAGGGGGCATGACATGAGCAGTTGGAACGCGATGGTCTACGAGGGCAAGGACACGCTGCTGCGGGTCGTTCGCCATGAGGCCGGGCAATTCTTCGAACTCGTCGACGGCGAGAACGCCTGGCAGGCGCCCACCGGCGCCGGCAGTTGGCAGGTGCGCGACATCGTGGCGCACCTGGTCGACACCACCGAGGCCTACTTCGTCTCCTTCGACGCGGCCCGCAGCCACGCCACGGTCGATCCGCCGTACGGCCTCCCGGGCATGGCCGCCCGGGTGAACCAGCAGGCGCTGGCCCTGCGCGACGTGCCGCGCGAGCAGCTGGTCGAACGGCTCCGCGAGGACTTCGACAAGGTGATGGAGATCTTCGACGCGCTGGGGCCGGAGGACTGGGGCGGTCTGATGGTGCCGCACTTCTACATGGGCCCGTTGCCCGCCTACTTCTTCCCCGCCTTCCAGTTGATGGACTACGGCGTCCACTCCTGGGACGTGCGGCAGGGAACCGGGCGCGCGCACGGCCTCACGGGTGACGCCGCGGACCTGCTGACGCCGTTCATGTTCGTGCTGTGGCAATACACCACGGTCGCCGATGCCGGCGCCGAACCGTGCGAGATCGGTATCCGGATCACCAGCGGGGCCAATGCCGGCGACACCCACGTCAGCGTCGGGCCGGACGGAATGTCCTACCGGCAGGGAGATCTCGGGGACCTGGCCACGGTGATCGAGTTCGACCCGGGCAGCTTCGTCCTGACCACGTTCGGGCGCAGCAACGCCGGCACCATCCGCGGCGACCGCACGCTGGCCGACCGCTATCTCAACCTGTTCTTCCGGATCTGAGGGGAACCGATGACAGATATCGACCTGCCCGCCATCGAGGCCGAACGAGACCGGCTCCGGGCGACCTACCTGCGATCGGACGGCAGCCGGGCGGCCTCCTCGGCTCGCGGTCTGCACCACGTCGCCTTGCTGTGTTCCGACGTCGAGCAGACGGTGCGGTTCTACCAGGAGGTGCTCGGGTTCCCCCTCACGGAGATATTCGAGAACCGCGACTACAAGGGCTCGAACCACTTCTTCTTCGACATCGGCAACGGCAACCTGCTGGCGTTCTTCGACTTCCCAGGGCTTGACCTCGGACCGTACGCCGAGGTGCTGGGCGGCCTGCACCACCTCGCCATCTCGGTCGAGCCGGAGCGCTGGGAACAGCTCAAGGTCAGGCTCGGTGAGGCCGGCGTGGACTATCTGGAGGAGAGCGGTACGTCCATCTACTTCAAGGATCCGGACGGCGCCCGGGTCGAGCTGATCGCCGATCCGCTCGGCGAGATGTACGGCGCGACCGTGCTCTGAACCCGTGACCCCGCCTGCCTGTCCGCCGCCTCAGTGATGGAAGCCGGTGGGCTGCTCCTCGCGGGGCTCATTCGCGGGCCACCATGGCGGCGGCTTCGCGCTCCAGGTCGATGAACGGCTCCCCGCTGACGTCCACGGCCACCCGGCGGATAGTGCCTCCGGTGAACGACCACGGCGCCTCGCCGGGGTAGTCGTCGGTGATCGGCTCTCCGCTGTCCCGGCCGACACACAAGCCTTCGCCGGCGATGGAGAACTTGCCCGGCTGGGTCTTGATCCGGCCTTGACCAACCTGTTGGTCGCCGTACCAGAGGGTGAGCGTCCCTTCCGCGATGCCGGATGTGTCCTGCCCGTCCTTGTCGAAGCTCGCCGCGAGGATCAGCTTCTCTCCTGTCGGGAGATCTTCTGTGGCGACCACCCGCTGCTCGCTGATGCCGACGAAGTTGTAGACGTAGTGCAGCCGGTTGTCCTTGACGTACAGGGCATGCCCACCGAACCGGCTGCCGTGCGCGAACAGCACACCCTGGGCACCAGGTCCCGGCAGGTCGACCAGCGCGCCGATGGTGAACGAGCGATTGCGTACATTGACGGCAACCGACTCCGGGACCTCGGCGCCACCGGGGTGGTACACGTAGCGATCGCGGGGAGAGATCAGTTGCGGGCGTGGTGTCGTCATGAGCTCGACGGGTCCGCGGTCATCGAGTGGGAACGCATGGTTGATGCCGGCCTCGTAGAACCACAGCCCGATCAGCTCGTTGAGGCGATCTGGCTGCTCGTCGGCCAGGTCGTGCAGCTCCGACCGATCCTCGTCGGTGTGGTACAGCTCCCAGGTGTCCTGATCGAAATGGCTCCAGCCGCTGAGGGCGGGGTGCGTGGTGACCGCCTGCCAGCCGTTGTGCCAGATCCCACGGGTCCCCAGCATCGAGTAGAACTGCGTGCTCCGGGCGCTCGGCAGGTTGGCCGCGTCAAAGCTGTAGCGCATGCTGACGCCCTGGATGGGAGTCTGGGTGACGCCCTTGACGGTCTCGGGCTGCTCGACGCCGAGGCAGTCCAGCACGGTGGGGACGAGGTCGATCGCGTGGTGGTACTGGTCGCGGAGCTCACCGTGGGCTTTGATCCCGGCCGGCCAGGAGATGATGCACGGGTCGCTGGTGCCGCCGTTGAACGAATAGCGCTTCCACATCTTGAACGGTGTGTTGAAGGCCATCGCCCACCCGTTCGGATAGTGGTTGTAGGTCCTGGTACCGCCCAGCTCGTCGAGCATGGCGAGGTTGGCGGCGAGGTCGTCGGGGATTCCGTTGACAATCTTGTTCTCGTTGATCGAGCCGTTGGGGCCACCTTCACCGCTGGCGCCGTTGTCGGACACCACCACGATGATCGTGTTGTCCAGCTGCTCGATCTCCTCGAGGTGATCCAACAGCCGCCCGATCTGTGCATCCGCATGCGAAAGGAAGCCCGCGTAGACCTCCGCCATCCGGGCGAACAGCCTCTTCTCCTCGTTGGACAGACCATCCCAGGGCCTGGTGTAGTCCAGCGCCGGGAACGGCTGTCCGTCCGGACCCTGAGTCACGCCCGGTGCGCCGATGGGGTTCAGCGGGGGGAGCTGGGTGTTCTCGGGGATGATGCCGAGCTGTTTCTGCCGTGCCAGGATCTGCTCACGTGCTGCCTCGTAGCCGGCGTCGAACCGTCCTTGGTAACGATCGGCCCACTCCCGCGCCACGTGGTGCGGGGCGTGCGCGGCGCCGAGCGCGTAGTAGATGAAGCAGGGTCGGTCGGGCGCGATGGCCTTGACGTCGTCGATGTACTCGATGGCGTGGTCCGTGAGGTCGACGCTGAGGTGGTAGCCCTCCTCCGGCGTACTGGGCTGATCCACGGGGTGGTTGTCGTGGACCAGGTCCGGGTACCACTGGTTGGTCTCCGCGCCAAGGAATCCGTAGAACCGGTCGAACCCCCGACCCAGCGGCCAGCTTCGCCTGGTGGAGGCGAGGTTCATCTCGTCCTCGGCGGTGAGGTGCCACTTACCGACCGCGGCCGTACTGAAACCCCGGTCCACGAGCATCTCGGCCAGCATGGCGCACGACGGCGGGACGTGCCCGTTGCCGCTCGGAAAACCAGTCGCCGCCTCGGTGATGCACGCCATCCCGTTCGTGGTGTGGTTGCGCCCCGTCAGCAAGGCCGACCGCGTCGGCGAGCACAGCGCGGTCGTGTGCCACTGGGTGTAACGCAGCCCTGCTGCGGCGATGCGATCGATGTTGGGGGTGTCGATCAGTCCGCCGTAGCAGTTCAACGCCCCGAACCCGACATCGTCCAGCACTATGTAGAGGACGTTCGGCGTCCCCGGCGGCGCTTTCGGCTGCTCGTACGGTGTCCAGTCCGGCACAGAGTCGCGAATATCAAGGCTCACCAAGCCCCGGTACGCATCGGCCATGATCATCCCTCCCACTTGGCATGTGCATCCAACGTGGGTCGGCCGCCGTACGGAAGTCATCACCCGTAACGGACGAGGCCTTGGGACGCCGCCGGACGATCCGACAGGCGCAGAGCCGTTGACATCGACGGACCGAATGCATCAGCAGTGGCCGTCATCCCGACTCTGGTCGCGACGCCGATGCTCCTCACTCATTCGTACCGCAGCGCTGTGGCCGGGTAGGTACGAGACGCCCTCAGGCTCGGCAACCACGTCGTGACGATGGACGACAGAATCACCACCGCCAAGATGATCGCCAGCGCCGCCCACGGCGGTTGCAGCTGCAAGTTCTCCCACCCCGGCTGGCTCGCCGAGTCCACGACGACGTTCAACGCGACCAGAAGTCCGAGGCCGGTCCCCACTACGACCCCGATCAAGGTGACGAACAACGACTCGACCAGGAAGCTCATCTGCACCATCCGGGCCTGGAACCCGATCGCCCGCAGGACGCCGATCTGCTGCCTCCGCTCGACCACCGCGCGGGCACTGATGACGCCGAGTGCGGCGACGCCGATCACCAGTCCGAGGCCCAGGAAGCCGAGGATCAGATACTGGAAGGTCAGGGACGAGCTGACCGCGTCCTGCAGCACCTCGCTCTGGGCCGTCGCCTGCATCCCGTTGTCCAGGAATGCCGATTCGAGCTGCTTGGCCGTCGCCACCGGGTCGACGCCCGGAGCGACCTGGAAGTACCAGACGGTGGGAGCGGCGGCCGCGCCTAGCGGTGCCAGCGTGCGCTGCGACGTGGAGATACCGACCATCGCGTACGGCACGGTGTCGGCGAGCACTCCTATCACCTTCAGCGGCATGGTCTTGCCCGACTGCGTGTCCCGGACTTCGACCGGCACCGGCTGGAAGCCCTCGTCCTCGAGGTAGAAGCCCTCGAGCCGGAAGTCCGACACCTGAGCCGTGCCCCAGTTGGCCCGCCGGGGCACCGAGAACGCGTCGACCACGGCGAGACCGGGGTTGGCGGCAAGCGCCTCCCACACGTCGCGGTCGGAGTCGTACCCCGCTGCCCGGGTGGCGAAGCCGTACGTCGTCGTCTGCGTGAACGAGTCGTCCAGCCCGCGGAGCACGTAGCCGGCGTACTGGTCCTGCCCGGTCTGACGTGCCTCCACCGGCACGTAGGACTGGCCGGCCGACGAGACGATGTCCGAGGCCTGGATTCCCTGCGCACCGGCGAGCGCCTTGTCCATGTCGGTGATGGGGCTGAGCGGCGACGTCTGCGCCGTGATGTCGTAGCCGCCGCCGAAGGTCTCCTCGTCGTTGACCGCTGCGAGGAAGGAGGTGGATGTGGACGCACCCGTCACCAGGGTGAAGACGACGAGAGTGAACAGCCCGATCGTGGCCCCGGTGCGGAACCTGGTGCGCATCGGCTGCGCGATCGCGGTCCGCACGACCGGCGCCGCGCGGCGGGACCGCCCGAAGATCCACATCAGGGCGCCCAGTAGGGCCTGCGTGTTGTAGACGACGACCACGGTCGCGCCGGCGACGAGGAGCAGCCCGACCAGCACCCAGACCGAGAACCCCATCTTGAGGCCGGGCACGAGGTCCTCGTACACCCCGAAGGGCAAGAGGTTCCAGGCCAGCACGCCCAGACCCGCGACGGTGTAGGTGAGCCGCTCGCTACCCCCGAACAGCCGGATCACCGGCACCACCGCGAGGATGACGAACGTGCCGCCGATGAGGAGGGCCGCCGCGCTCTCGGTCCGGTAGGCGATGGCGATCAGGGCGGTGCCGCTCACGAGGGTCCACGCCACGTGGACGCCCCACGACCTGCGGCGCCGGCGCTTCGGCGGCTGGGGAAGGTTGCGGACCGCGCTCACGATGTTCAGCCGGCTGACGCGCCAGGCGGCGACCAGCACCACCGCCAGCGTGAGGAGAACGCCGAGCGCGAAGGCGACGACGAGGCTGGTCCAGCTCAGGTCGTACCGGATGGTGGCGATCCCGGTGTCCGCCAAGGCCCCGGCGATGAGTCGCACCATCCCGACCGACAAGGCGAGCCCGAGCACCGCGCCGACCGCGGCGGCGAGGACGTCGTATGCGGCACCTTCGAACACGAACATCTGCACCAGGTGGCGGCGCTGCGTGCCGATGGCGCGAGCCGTGCCCATCTCGCCGCGACGCTCGGCGGCCAGCATCACGAAGACGAGGAAGATCAGGAGAATGCCCGCCGAGATCGTGAACGTGCCCATGGTCGAGAACATCGACAGGTAGGTCTCCCCCTGCGTGTCGGCCTGTTCGAGACCGTCGCGCTTCACCGGCTGGGCGTCCAGCCCGAGGGCGTTGGTGGTGGGCTGCAGTGCGGCGAGGACCTCGTCGGTCTTGTCGGCCCCGCTGACCTCGGTGCCCTGGTTCGACACCATGACCTGCTGGACGCTGCTCCCGACGCCGAGCAGCCGCTGGGCCGACGCGAGGGGCACGAGCAGCGCGCCGCCCTCGGTGCCTGTGCCGTCGTACTCGACCACCTGGCGGACCTTGATCGGGTGCTGCCGGCCGGCCGCGAAGACGAGAAGTTCATCCCCTTGTCCGGCGGCAAGGTCGTCGGCGGCCTCGGCGTTCAGGAAGGTCTCGTTGCCGGCCAGATCGGCGAGGCTCACCTCGTTGCCTGACTGGTCCTTGATCCGGCCGAAGCCCGCCATGGACGCGGGATCGGTGGAGAAGAGAGTCACCTGCGGCTCGCTGGCGCGACTGGTCACGTCCTGCACAGCGACGGACTCGCTGATCCCGGGTGCCACACCGTCCACCGACGGGGACTTCCGCGCCGCCGCCATCACGTCCGCGGCCTCGGCAGCCGTCAGGTAGCGGGCACCGGTGCCTTGACCGAGGGTGGCGATGTCGGGCGCGTCGGCGGATCGCGCCGACACTGTCTCGTCGGTCTGGCCCAGCGACGTGATCACCGACGTACGCACGGTGTTGGACATGATGTCCCCGAAGCCCAGCGCCGATCCGATGATCATGGTGCCGAGCATGAGGCCGCCGACGATGATCGCCGTGCGGCCCCGCCGCCGGGCCATGTTGCGGACGCCGAGCTTGAACAAGACTCTGCTCCGTACGGCCAGCGCGCCGACGACCGCGAGGGCGACGACCACCAGTGCGCCGAGAACGACGGCCAGGATCGTGACGGGTACCCCGAAGAGCTCGCTCATGCCCGGTCACCCCCCTCAGGTCGGCGCGACGGTCGGCAGCTCGGCAAGCGCAACCTCGTAGCGCTCACGTCCTGGCGGCGCCTTGAAGATCGTGGTGTACCGCTCGAGGACCTCGGGGTAGAAGCCGGTCGATCCCGCCGCGTCGGCGGCCTCCGCGGTCTCCCAGAAGCTGATGATGGCACCGTGGCCGTACGGCGTGGACATCACCAGCACGCCGGCATATCCCGGCTGCCGGTGCAGCTCGGGCATCACCTCCTGCTTGAACAACTCGACAGCGGACTCGGTGTCTATCCGCAGGGTGTCGATCTCAAGCAACGTCAGACGCGTGAACACGGGTCGGCTCCCTTCGCCGGTCGCTTACCACCTGCTCGTCGACCACCTGGCCGTCGAGCATCCGGAGGATCCGGTCGGCCCTCCGACCGACCGCGATGTCGTGGGTCACGATGAGGAACGTGAGCTCGCGCTCACGGTTGAGGCGGCGCATCAGGGAGGTGATCTCCTCGGCCGACTCGCTGTCGAGGTCGCCGGTCGGCTCGTCCGCCCAGACGATGGCCGGGCTGTTGACGAGCGCACGCGCGATGGTGACCCGTTGACGCTCCCCACCGGACAGCTCGTCCGGCACGTGCTGTGCCCGGTCGACGAGCCCCACCAGGTCGAGCGCCTCGAGGGCGAGGCCGCGGGCCACCCGCGGCGGCCGCCCGGCGAGCAGCAGCGACAGCTCTACGTTCTCGACCGCGGACAGCACCGGCATCAAGTTGTAGAACTGGAACACGAAGCCCATCCGCTCGGCCCGGTACCTGGTTCGCTCACGATCGGCCAGCTCGGCGAGGCTCACCCCCTCGATCAACACTTCGCCCGTGTCGATCTCGTCCAGGCCCGACAGGCAGTTGAGCAGGGTCGTCTTCCCGCACCCGCTCGGGCCCATCACGGCGACCATCTCCCCGCGCAGCAGGGACAGGTCGATGCCGTTCAGGGCGTTCACCCGCACCTGGCCGGTGTCGTAGGTCTTGTGCACCCCGGCGGCCCGGACGATGACACCTTGCTCGACCGCGACAGCCGGCGTGTTGAGCGCCTCACGGTTCCGAAGTTTCCACATCGCTGGTCCTCCTCGATAGCAGCACCTACTTTCGAGGGTCCGAACCTGGTGGGACCGAGGTCAGGGTCGAAGGTCCCGATCGAATGGTCAAAGGCCTCACCGCCCCGGATCGGCGTTACCGCCTGGCTGCGGACAGACACACCGAGGCGCGCAACTGCGGCACCCGCGGAACCGGGTGAGGTTCCCGCGGTCACGGTGATACGCAGCTGCCGGGGGCGGCCGCACAGGGTCAGCGACTCGGTGCGGCCGTTCGTCCAGTCGTTCTACGCCTTCGGCGGCTCAACTGTGGTGGGCGCGACTCCACTGGGCGTGGCGCTGGAGTCTGTCACCCGCGGCTTCCGCCGCAGAACGCCGAGCACGATCAGCACCAGGCCTACGACGAGCAAGGCGAGCGGGATCCACAGTGAGATCCAGCCAAGCAGCCGCGACGCGTCCTTTATGTCCCCCACGGACTCGCTCACCGACGCCTTGTCCTGCGCGACGTCGTACGCGAGCACCGGCAGCAGCGGGATCGACGCCGAGCCGGCCGTGACGCTGGCGACCACCGAACGGTTGATCCGGATGTCCAGCGGAGCACCCAGCTCGGCGTCGGCGAACACGTCATACGTGGAGGTGGCCGTGTAGCCGAGCTCGACCAGATCCGGCAGTCCGGCGACGACTGGTGCGAGCTTGGCCTGCACGTCGGCCGGCAGGAGCGGGAGCAGCCTCGGCGCGAGTGACTTGGGAAGCACGACCGGCAACTGCTGCTTCAACTCCGGGGCCGCCAACGGCCCGGTCGCGGTGGCCCGGTAATGGTAGGTCTTACGACCGTCACGCTCTTCGCTGCCGACGTATGTCACCGGCACAGCCGTCAGGGTCTGGGTATCCCAGTACTTGTAGACACCGGACTTGGGCTCGGGGTCGACAGGCAGGGTGATGGTCAGACCCTCGTGCTTCTCGACCTCGACCCCGCTGATGGTCGACGTCTCGGTGAGCTCCTTGCGGTCCACGGCGTACGTGTGCTTGTCCTCCGCCGTGGTGCTTGCCGCCTTCAAGGTGCCGTCGTCGTGGACGATGGCAGTGTTGCCGTCGGTCTGGCTGACGTACACGTGCCGGTCGAGTGTGACCGGAATGTCCCGCGCGAGCGCGTTCGCCATGTCGCCCGACTGCAGGGCCTGGGCATTGAGAAAGGTCCCCGTACCGCTGTAGGTCGTCGTGCTGTCGGTGTCGTCGGGCAACCTCGTGGCATTGGGCGCGACGACGAACCTGACAAGTGCTGCGATGACGATCAAGAGCGTTCCGAGGCCGATGAGAATGAGCGCTGAGCGACGCATGATAGACCTCCCCACGGCGATTGTGACCTAATAGTGGCGCGCTGTCACGGGCGACCCGCCTGACTTTCACAGGTAGTGATCGCCGCTCCGGCTGGGGGTCCGCGGAGGTTCCTCGGTGTCAAACGGAACGTCAAACGCGAGCGCAGTTCCCTGAAGGCGTCGGTCCGGCGAACAAGGCGCCGGACCACCGATAGGGAAAGGCACGACATGCCACTGTTCATGGACTCGCACAGCATCGAGGGCGGGGTCTCCGCGAGCGACGCCGCGGCTGCCCACCAAGCCGACCTCGCGACCCAGGCCGCGCACGGGGTGAAGTACCTGCGCTACTGGGTCGACGAGGCCGCGGGCAAGATCTTCTGCCTGGTCGAGGCTCCCGACGCGGAAGCGGCGAACACGGTTCACCGCGATGCTCACGGCCTCGTCGCCGACGAGATCTACACCGTCAGCGAACACTCGTAAAGAGCCGGTGACGATGTCCAAGCTGTGCGACCAGATGGCCGCGGCCGAGGCGGAATGGCTGGACAAGTGGGCGGCAGGCCCGATCGAGAAGGAGGGGTCGGGCCTGCCGGCCGGCACGCAGGCCCCAGACCTTGTCCTTGCAGACCACACGGGGCACAGTCGCCCGCTCTCGGACAGCTGGTCCGAGCGGCCGGCGCTGCTCATGTTCTGGCGCCACTTCGGCTGTGGATGTGGCGTCGATCGGGCGGAGCTCCTGAGGACGGAGTACGAGGGTTACCGGGAGGCGGGCCTGAACCCGGTGATCATCGCGCAGGGTGAGCCGGAGCGGGCCGCGGCCTACCGCACGGAGCACGCTCTGCCGTGTCCGGTCCTGTGCGACCCTGACCATGTGGCCTACCGTGCGTACGGCGTCGGACAGTGGGCGGTCGAGCGTGTCCTCTTCGACGCGCCGGCGGCGTACTGGACCCACCTGCGCCACCTCGGGGTGAGCTTCCAAGACGATCGGCGCAGCCAAGGCCGGCCGCCCGTGGACGATCCGTGGCGGGGAGCGGCGGAGTTCGTCATCGGTACGGGCGGGGTCGTCCGCCTCTGCTACTCCTATCAGTACTGCGAGGACTTCCCTGATCCTCGGGTGCTGACGACGGCCGCCCGGCTGAGCTGATCCAGGTGGACGGACGAGACGAGGCAACCACGCGACGCACCTCGAGTGTCTTGATCCAGCTGCTCGGGCGGCCCCGGATCGAACGGGCGGGCGGGGACACGTACCAGTTCCGAAGTCGCAAGAGCTGGGCTCTGCTGGCCTATCTCATCCTGAGCGAGCGGCCGCCGACGAGGAGCCGGCTTGCCTCCTTGCTGTTCGCCGAGGCCGACGACCCGCTTCGTGCGCTGCGCTGGAACCTGGCGGAGATCCGCCGCTGCCTGGGCGACAACGCATCCGTCGACGGTGACCCGTTGGTTCTTCGGCTCGGCAGCGACGTACTCGTCGACGTCGCGGTCGTCGTCCACGGCTCATGGGTGGACGCGGTCGAGTTACCCGGGCTGGGTGCGGACCTGCTCGACGGCATCGCCATCCGGGAGGCGGCGGCGTTCGAGTCCTGGTTGCTCTCCGAGCGGCGGCGGCTGGCCGCCGCGGCGGAGGCAATCCTGCACGAGGCCGCGCTGGGGTCGATGTCACGGGGAGCGCTCGACACGGCCCGTGACTTCGCCGTTCGAGCCGCTGCCATGAGCCCGCTCGACGAGAACCATCAGGCTCTGCTGATCCGGCTCTATCGGCTCGCGGGTGACGACGACGCCGCGGAAAAGCAGTTCGCCGCCTACTCCGAGCTGCTCACCGTCGAGCTCGGTATGGCGCCGGGCGGCGCCGTCCGGGCGGCGATGCGCGAACGCCGGCAGCACCGCGAAGGCCTTGCCGACGACGCCTCGATCGAGGCGATCGTCGAGTCCGGGTCGGCCGCGGTCTCGGCCGGCGCCGTCGAAGCCGGGGTCCACTCGCTTCGGCTGGCGGTGAGGCTCGCCGACAGCGCCCGATCCGTTGCCCTCCGCATCAATTCGCGGCTCGTCCTCGCCGAGGCGTTGATCCACTCGCTCCGGGGGTTGGACGAGGAGGGACTGGCCACACTGCACGAAGCCGACCGGATCGCCGTCGCCAACGACGTCCCCGCTGCCGTGGCGCGGGCTCGAGCCGAGCTCGGGTACGTGGACTACCTCCGCGCCCGCTACGACAGAGCCGTGCTCTGGTTCACCGATTCCCTCACCTGGGCGCACGGCTCACCGTCGGTCGAGGCGATGGCGACGACGTACCTCGGTTGCGTCGAGAGCGATCGGGCGAACTACGGACGAGCGCTGACTCTTCTCGAGGAGGGGACCAGGCTGTCTCGGATCGCGCGCGATCCGAGACGCGAGGCCGTCGGGCTCGCCATGCTGGGCCGGGTCAACCTCCTTCGTGGCCGGCCGGACACCGCGGCCGGACAGCTCGAGGCATCGATCGACCTCGCGGAACGCGACCACTGGCTGTCCTTCATCCCGCTGCCCCAGGCGTTGCAGGGCGAGCTGCACCTTGCCCGCGACGACCCGGCCACGGCTTCTCAGACACTGCTGCAAGCCTTCGCACGTGCCTGTCAGCTCGGTGACCCGTGCTGGGAGGGGGTGGCCGCACGAGGGCTCGCGCTCGTCGCCGAGGCGATGGGTGAGGTCGAGCGCGCCTTCGAGCTCCTCGCGGATGCCCGCACGCGATGCAACCGGCTCGCCGATCCGTACGTGTGGCTCGACGTCCACATCCTCGACGCGCAGTGTGAGCTCGGTCGGCGCCATGGACACCCGCAGACCCAGGTCTGGGTCGACGCGATGCGGGAACTGGCGTCGAGGACCGGCATGAAGGAGTTCGTCGTCCGTTCGATGCTCCACGCCGCCGCACTCGGGAACCAAGGCGATGCGGCCGCCGCGGCGCTGCTGGCGACCGACATCGAGAACCCCGTGCTGGATCGGCTCCTCGGCGCGTAGGAGCAGGGCGCGCGACCCCGACTTGCCATGGTTCGGTGTCACACTTGGCCTCGTGCAGGGACAGACGCCGACCGGCCGTGCCACCGTTGGGCTGCTCAGACTGCCCGGCAACGGCGTCGTGCGTTGTATCGGGTTCTCGAAGGCAGTGCCGGTGCCGATGCGGCGACGCGAGCTGCCATCGCGACACATCACGTTGATGATCAGCTTCGGTGAACCCTTGGTGGTCGTCGACGATGACCGGCGCCGCAGCGTCCGTTCGTTCGTCAGCGGCCTGCAGAGCGAGTCGGCCGTGACCGAGCGTCTAGGACACCAGCACGGCTTGCACGTCGAGCTCAGCCCACTCGCGGCGTACTCCCTCCTCGGCCTGCCGATGCATACGCTGACCGATGTCCTGGTCGATCTCCCTGCGGTGCTCGGCAGCACGAGCGTGGAGCTCGTCGAGCGGCTTGCAGGCGCGAAAGACTGGCCGGAACGCTTCACGCTGCTGCAGGCAGCGCTGGCCGTACGGATGATGAGTGGGCCTGAGCCCACCCCCGCGGTGAAATGGGCGTGGCGTCGGCTGCGCGCCACGCATGGGTCGGCACGCATCGGCGAGTTGGTGCAGCACGCCGGCTTGAGTCACCGCCACCTGGTCGCGCGGTTTCGCGAGGAGGTCGGCATGACTCCCAAGAGCCTTGCGCGTGTGCTGCGCTTCGAGCACTCGCTGACCATGCTTCAGCAGTCCGGGACAACTCTGGCCGAGGTGGCCGCCGCAGCCGGCTACTGTGATCAGGCGCACCTCAGCCGGGACTTCCGGGCACTCGCCGGCTGCACCCCAGGCACGCTTCTCGGCGCCGATGGCGTCCGCGGCGTCGGGTCAGATTTCTCCAAGACCACCTCAGGAGCGCCGTCCTAGCCTCAGCCATCGCCGATGCGTTGGGAGAGGCCCATGATGAGCTGGTTCATTGCGCTGAAGCCGCGTGACGATCGGCCGCGCACCCGCGGACACGTCAGGGCCATGTCGGTTCTCCTGTTGGCACTCGCTGGTGCCGCCGGCTGCTCGGCTGGGTCCGAGCCCGAATCCGCAGGCACTCCCGTGGGAACAGCGTCGGCGGTCGCAACGACACCGAGCACTCCCATACCGACCAACGCGGCAGGAGAACCGATCATTCGTCCGAGCTGCGCCGAACCTGGTCAGGGCAAATACCTGCACGCCAACGGTCCGACACGCCCGACCCCTGTACTGCTGCTGGGACGCGGTCCTCGCGGCGTCGTGGTCGGCGGACAGGCCAACGGAGATATCTGCCAGGTACTGCCGTTCGGGCAGGAACTCGCCAGAAAGGGCTACCACGTGGCCGTCTTCGACTGGACCATGCCGTACACCGAGGCCATGGCCACGGCGACCAAGGCGCTTATCGCCGCCGGCGCCAAGAAAGTGGTGCTCGGCGGCTTCTCCAGGGGCGCACTGGTCGGCCTCGGGGTATCGCCGTCGCTCGGATCGCCGATCGCCGGCGTCTTCTCGGTCAGCGGCGGGCCGTCGCCTGCTGAGGGGTTCACCACGGTCGCTTCGCTGAGCAGGTTCCGCGGACCGATCCTGCTGGTGGGTAGTGTCGGCGACCCGCTCTTCCCCAGCAAGACCACGGCCGCGATCGCGGCGGCGCACAGCGGACCGGAAACGATCCTCACCGTCCCTGGCACCGACCACGCCCTTGCGCTGCTCGAGGGCCCGGACGCGGCTCGCGTCCAAGCGGCTCTGAACCGGTTCCTTGCCCAGGTCCTGCGCTGATCGGACTGAGGCCCACCGAGGGCTGCAGGCCTTCGGCCTACGTCGGGCCGACGAACTTCACTGCGCTGCCATAGCCGGTGCCCAGCTCGTCTTGGAGCGCCATGTGCAAGAAGCCGAGGTGCTCGAGCTGCTGCGCTCGACGCAGCGGCCCGGCATCGATCGGACGCATACCCCCGGACTCGACGAGCGCGGCGACCGCCGCCTTGGCGCCCGTGTCATCTCCGGCGATCAGGACGTCGAGGTCATGACCGGCGACTCCTCCCGCAACGAGTGTCTGAGCGAACGTGGTGTTGAACGCCTTCACGACCGCCACACCCGCCGGCAGCCGGGCGGCGATCTCCTGGGCGGCCGATGAGTCGGCGGGCGTGACAAGCCGGTCGAACGTCGCCCAATCGACCGGGTTGGTGATGTCCACGACGACCTTGCCGACCAACTGGTCTCCATGCTTCTGCACAAAGTCCAGCGCTCCCTCGTACGGTGCCGCCAGCACCACGATGTCGCCGGTGATCTCGCCGTCTATCCCTCCACCGATCACTGATGAACCGTCGCGACCGAGTTCCTCGGCGACCGCCGTGGCCTCCTCCGCGGTCCGCGCCAGGATCTGGACCTCGTGGCCACCGGAGACCAGTCGTGTCCCGATGCCGCGCCCCATGTTGCCTGCGCCGATGATGGTCACCTTGCTCATGCTGAGCCCCCTCGCTGTCCGGTCTATGCCCCTTGGTACGCCGGTGGACGTACCGGTGTCTATGACAACGACCTGCCATCGCCTGGGCGGTCGTGGCGTCGCATCCATGGCAGCCCGCGCACAGGTGGCGGTCCCTTTCCCTGCGACGATCGGTCCGAATCCGCCCCTCGCCGCGGTCGGCCGCCGACCCGCCGCAGTCGTGGAGGGGCGGATTCGGACCGATCGTCGCAGGGATAGGTCCGATCGATCGTCGCAGGGATAGGTCGGACCGATCGTCGCAGGGATAGGTCGGCCTGGCCTTGGGATGGGCGGCCTGGCCTTGGGGTGGGTCGGCGCTTGGGGTTGGCGGTGCAGCCAAGCTCTGGGCTCAACTCGGTTCTCGAGGCCGCCCCGAACGCCTTGCTTCTCGCATTCGCCCTGGCCCTGAAGCCCGGGACCTAATTGCGTCCCGTCCTGCACAGCCGGCCTCTCGACCTTGACCAGCGATCCGCCCGGTCCCTACGGTTCAACGTGGGCTTCATCACACCAACCGGTAGGGGGAGATCATGTTGAAGCGCACCCGCACGCTCGTCGTGCTCGCGGCAGTGGCACTCGCGACGACGGCATCGTCAGCACGGGCCGGCAGCGGGTCCCAGTCGAGCTGGTGTGACGACAGCAGCGCCCTCACTAGCATGGCGGCGTCAACGGGCCTGCCAGAGATGGCGCGTGGCGAGGGCGCAAACCCACGCGAGCCGGAGCTGAACGTGACGTACGAGCAGCTGCCCGCCGATGCGGTCGGCAAGGGCAAGAAGTGGGACAACCTCGTGGTCGTGCCGGTCTGGTTCCACGTCGTGCACGACAACGGCATCGGCAATGTGTCCGACGCGGACATCGACCGGCAGATCCGGATCATGAACCTCGGCTTCTCGGGGTTCTACGGGGGCTACGACCAGGGCTTCCGGTTCGAGCTCGCCGGGATCACGCGGACGAACAACGCCGAGTGGTATGCCGCGGGCCCGAACTCATCGGGCGAGCGGGAGATGAAGAAGGCGCTCCGCCAGGGCGACATGGGCACGCTCAACTACTACTCGACGACGGCCGGGGTCTACCTCGGCTGGGCATACTTCCCCGGGCTGAGCGATGCCAAGGCGTACCTGGACGGGATCGTCGTGGACTGGGAGTCCATGTACAAGACCTCCGACACGTACAAGGGTCGCTACGACCTGGGCTTCACGGCCGTGCACGAGGCCGGCCACTGGTTCGCGCTCCACCACACGTTCAACGGTGGCTGCAACGAGAACGGCGACTACGTCGACGACACGCCGGCGATGAAGATCCCGACGAGTGGCTGCCCGGCTGACGGGACGAAGGACACCTGCCCGAAGGACGCGGGCTTCGACCCGATCCACAACTTCATGGACTACTCCTACGACCAGTGCTACACCGAGCTGACCAAGGGACAGGCCGAGCGAGCGCACGACTACTGGCTCGCCTTCCGCGCCTGAAGTCGGGAGGCACTTCTGCTGGATGCACAGCTGGACAGAAGGTGCTCAACTGCCATCGACAGGTGACGGCGGCGGTGCGTGACGGGGCTCCATCCGGATGCCCGCTTCGTTCAACAACCTCTTCGGCCTGCGTGTCGCCACCGGGCTGATCAGCCGCGCCGGTTCTCGCCGCTGGTGCCCGCCGCGGCCCGGACCATGACGAAGAGGAGGTCGCGGGTGAGCACTACGCAGCCGTTGGGTCGAAGTGAGTTGCAGGTGCCCCGGCTGGGGGTAGGCACGATGACTTGGGGTGACCCGTCCGGATTGAGCCGATTCACTCCGGCCACGCTGGCTTATGGCGGGGCCGAGGGAGCCGACGAGGAGGCACTGGCCTTCGAGTCCAGCCTCGCGGCCGGCGTGACGTTGTTCGACACGGCGGCCATGTACAGCAACGGTGCCTCCGAGCGGCGGCTGGGCGAGCTGGCCCGCGGTACGGCGGCATTGATCGCCACCAAGTTCCCGCCGGGGATGCGGGCGACAGCCGAGGACCTGCCACGTGCGCTGGAGGCCAGCCTGGCGCGACTGAGACGCGACACTGTGGACCTGTACCAGCACCACTACCCGGCCAAGCGGGTCGACATCCACCGGCTGATGGAGCTGATGGCCGACGCTGTCGTCGCCGGCAGAGTCAGGGCGGTCGGGGTAAGCAACTACTCGGCCGCGCAACTGCGGATTGCGCATTCAGTGCTGGCCGGGCGGGGTATCCCGCTGGCATCCAACCAGGTGCAGTACTCGTTGTTGCATCGCCGGCCTGAGACCAACGGCGTGTTGGACGCCTGTCGCGAGTTGGGTGTGACGCTCATCGCGTACCAGCCTCTGGCCAGCGGTGCGCTCACCGGCAAGTACCTTGCCGGGGCTCGGCCACAGGGGATGCGGCGGTTCATGCCCGTCTTCCGCAGGAATCAGCAGGAGTCGGTTGCGTCTGTCGTGGCCCTGCTGCGAGAGATCGGCGCGCGCCACGGCACGGGCCCGACGCAGGTCGCGCTTCGATGGCTGATCGAGAACGACTCCGTACTGCCGATCCCCGGCGCGAAGAACGGCAACCAGGCCGTCGCCAACGCCCAGGCCCTCTCGTTCAGCCTGTTGCCCGATGAAGTCGACGCCTTGAGTCAGGCGACGCTGGCCTGGCGCGAGTAGGCGCGGGAGTCAGCGCCCTCCGCGCAGTGGATGGCCTGCCGGCCGGCGAGTCACCTGCGCCTTCAGTCGGCGCCGCCGATCCCACCAGCGGGCGCCTCGCCCGCCTCGACTGTGCTTCCCGAGATCGTGCGGCCGGCGGCGCCCGCGTGGGTGATCTCGATCCTGCGGGGCTGGCTCCGCGGCGACGCGGGCAGGGTCAGGTGCAGGACGCCGTCGGCGTACTCGGCGGTCAGGTTCTCCGCGTCCACGCCCTCGCCGAGGGAGAGCTGCCGGGTGAACGACCCTTGCGACCGCTCGGCGACGATGACCTGCTGGTTCTCGCCATAGGCGGGGGTGCGCTCGGCCCCGATCGTCAAGGTGCCGGAGTCGACCGTCACCTCGATGCTGTCGGGGTCGACCCCGGGCAGATCGGCCTCGACGTGATAACTGCCGTCCTCGCTGCGGTAGACATCCAGCGGCATCGCGAGAGGGGCGCGCGTCCCACTCGCGGCCATCGACATGAGCCGGTCGAACTCCCGGGCAGGGTCACGGAAGGGCTCGAACCTGAACACTGACATCGCTGCCTCCTCCTGAGCCAGCGCACGAGACGACATACCGCCTCGGGCGACGCTGTCTTTCTCACAACATGCTAGTTCTCCCGAGGCCCCGCATACATGCCTCCCAACCCCGGTCGTCTCGCCGGCACCGCCGACGGCGGCCGACGGCGCCCGCCGGCGAGCCGGATTCACGGGTGGTCATCTCATTCCTTTCGAATCCGTTGCCACAGGCGTCAAGTGCGGTCTCGGGTACGGCGCCAGATCCCGTCCGAGGCGAAGTGGACGTCATAGCGCTCCTGCTCCGGCAGCAGACTGTCCGACGGCTCCAGCCCCGACGCGATGCGCTGAAGCTGCCTGAAGTACCCGAAGCGCTCCACCCCGGGCGTGATGACGACCAAGAGATCGGCCTCGCGCCCCGCGCCGCCCCGAACGCATGTGGCATCATCGGCGGCACGACGAGCAGCCCGCCCGCACCAACGGTGACAAATTCCTCTTCGAGCATGAACTCCATCGCTCCGCCCAGGACATAGAACGTCTCGTCCGAGCGCTCGTGGTAGTGCGGTTTCGCCCCGTCGGCACCTGACGTGAGGATGAGGCGGTTGACACTCACCGCACCGCGGGCTGCACTGGCATCGGCGAGCAGCTCGAATGCGCTGCCGGACGGCAGTTCGACGAGGTCCGCTGTCCCTGCCGGTACTACGGTGGCGCGTCTGTCTCCAGTGATGGTGGTTCCCATCTCAGCTCCTTGTCTCAGCGATGACAGTCAATCGCCGGAACAAGGCGCGAACCAGAAGCAGTTGTAGCTGACAGCTATCACCGGTAATGATGAATGCGAGGGCCAGTGGAGATCCGCCAGCCTGAGTACTTCGTTGCCGTGGCCGAACACGGTGGCTTCAGCGGCCTCCCGGCGAGCCTCGGCGTGCGGTTCCTCCCTGTCTGGACCAACCTTTTATACGTCGCCTTGCCAGCCGACCATCGGCTCGGCGGCCCGTCCCCGCGTTGCGTCACCTTCTGGATGCCCTGGCCGGAACAGCTTGACCCAGCAGGAGGAACGAACTCGCAGAAGCCGGCAAGAAGCGTTCGCGAGGGTCTGGCGTTGGCCATCGGTCGGTGAACCCGAGGTCCTCGCATACAGCCGCCGCGTGGTATCCGCCGCCGAGTAATCCGGGCATACCCGGATGCACCAAGCCGCCGCCGAGGTGGAGCCTCGGCACGAGCATCCGGATACGACTCAGGGCACGGGTACGGGC
>DASTVQ010000083.1:0-24767 GCA_035759015.1 Kribbella sp. | reverse complement strand
TCCTCGGCTCGCAGCCTCCGCCCACCTAACACAGGCCAGGCTCCCCCCTGACCAGGGCCCGGGCCCACTCATCCCTGCGACGATCGGTCCGAATCCGCCCCTCGCCGCAGTCGACGGGTGGCCGACCGCGGTGGTGGAGGGGCGGATTCGGACCGATCGTCGCAGAGATAGGCGCATCCACGGCAGATCACCAGCCGTCCGTGCGCAGACCATCAACCGCCTAGGCGCAGGCGCAGGGCCTGGCGCAAGGTCCGCGTCCGGCGGCCGCTGACGAGCAAGCAGCGACTCACCGCAGACGTACGCCACCCTCCTCGGCAAGCAGGCCTCCACCCACCCGACACAGGCCCGGGCCCCCTCCTGACCAAGGCCCGGGCGCACTCATCTCTGCGACGATCGGTCCCGATCCGCCCCTCGCCGCAGTCGGCGGGTTGCCGACCGCGATGGTGGAGGGGCGGATTCGGACCGATCGTCGCAGAGATAGGCGGCAGACCACCAGCCAACCTGGGCGCGGCGATGGGTGCGGACGAGGAGGAAGGCGGGCTATTGGGGTGGGGTGTAGGCGAGGTTGGGGCGGAGCCAGCGTTCGATCTCGGGGAGAGCTAGGGCGCGCCGGCGAGCGTAGTCCTGCGTCTGGTCCCTGCCGATGCGGCCCACGGTGAAATACCGCGACTGCGGGTGGGCGAAGATCAACCCGCTGACGCTGGCCGCCGGTGTCATCGCGAAGGACTCCGTCAGCCGGAGCCCCAGCCGGTCCGCCTCGAGCAGCTCGAACAGGAGTTGCTTCTCGCTGTGGTCCGGACTGGCCGGGTAGCCCAGCGCCGGCCGGATGCCGCGGAACCGCTCGGCATGCAGGTCCTCGAGCAGCGGCTCGGCATCGGGCTCGAACCAGTCACGCCGCGCCCGGAGGTGGACGTACTCGGCGAACGCTTCGGCGAGCCGGTCGGCCAGCGCCTTCACCATGATCGCCCGGTAGTCGTCGTTCTGCTTCTCGAACCTCGCCGCCAGGTCTTCTGCGCCGTGGATGGCCACGCCGAAACCGCCGAGATGGTCCCCGGCCGGAGCGATGTAGTCGGCCAGGCAACGGTTCGACCGCCCTTCGGGCTTGACGGTCTGCTGCCGCAACATCGGGAAGACGGCGCCCGACTCGATCACGATGTCGTCGCCGCTGGAGTGCGCGGGCCAGAAGCCGTACGCCCCACGAGCCTGGAAGGAGCCATCGGCAACGATCTCGTCGAGGAGCGCGTTGGCGTCGTCGAAGAGGTCACGGGCCACCGGCTGGTCCAGGATCGCGGGGTACTTGCCCTTCAGTTCCCAGGCCAGGAACAGGAACTGCCAGTCGATCATCTCCCGCAGGCTGGAGAGGTCTGGTTCGACGATACGCACACCCGTGAAGGCCGGCACCGCAAGCTCGTCGAAGGACACCACTTCGCGGTTCGCCCGGGCCTCCTCGATCGTCAGCAAGGGCCGCCGCTGCTTGCTCTCGTGCTGCTCACGCAAGGTCTGCTGCTCGATACGGTTGCTGGCGGCAAGCTCCTCGGCGCGGTCGGCGTCCAGCAGGTCCGACACGATGCCGACCACGCGGGATGCGTCCAGCACGTGCACCGTCGTCTTGTCGTACGCAGGCGCGATCCGGACTGCGGTGTGCTGGCGCGAGGTGGTGGCGCCGCCGATCAGGAGCGGAAGCTTCAGCCCGCGCCGCTGCATCTCTGTCGCGACGTTGACCATCTCGTCCAAGGACGGCGTGATCAGGCCGGACAGCCCGATGGCGTCGGCACCCTCGGTGACGGCCGTGTCGATGATCCGGGCCGCCGGCACCATCACACCGAGGTCGATCACCTCGTAGTTGTTGCAGCCGAGGACGACGCCGACGATGTTCTTGCCGATGTCGTGCACGTCGCCCTTGACGGTGGCCATCACCACCTTGCCCTGGCCACGAGCGGTCTCCACCTGTCCCGCGAGGCGTGCCTGCTCCTTCTCCGCCTCCATGAACGGCTCCAGGTAGGCGACGGAGCGTTTCATCACACGAGCGCTCTTCACCACCTGTGGCAGGAACATCTTCCCGGCCCCGAACAGGTCGCCGACGACCTTCATCCCGTCCATCAGCGGCCCCTCGATCACCTCGAGCGGACGGGCCATCGACTGCCGGGCCTCCTCGGTGTCCTCCTCGATGAAGTCGACGATGCCGTGCACGAGCGCGTGCGACAGGCGCTCGGCCACCGGGGCCTCCCGCCAGGACAGATCCAACGTACGCCGGGTACCGGAGCCGCTGACGGTCTCGGCGAACGAAACCAGCCGGTCGGTGGCGTCCTCGCGCCGGTCGAACAGCACGTCCTCGACCAGCTCGAGGAGATCCGCCGGGATGTCCTGGTACACCGCGAGCTGGCCGGCGTTGACGATCCCCATGTCCAGCCCGGCCTGGACGGCGTGGAACAGGAACGCCGAGTGCATCGCCTCGCGCACCACGTCGTTGCCGCGGAACGAGAACGACAGGTTGGAGATGCCACCGCTGAGGTGTGCGCCCGGGCAGCGCTCCTTGATCAGCGGCAGCGCGTCGATGAACGCCTTCGCGTAGCCGTTGTGCTCTGCGATGCCGGTCGCGACGGCGAGCACGTTCGGGTCGAACACGATGTCCTCAGGCGCGAAACCGGCCTCGGTGGTGAGCAGGTCGTAGGCCCGGCCGCAGATGGCGACCTTGCGCTCGGTGGTGTCGGCCTGTCCCTGCTCGTCGAACGCCATCACGACGACGCCCGCACCGTAGTCGCGGACCCGCCGGGCCTGCTCCAGGAACGGGCCCTCGCCCTCCTTGAGGCTGATGGAGTTGACGACGCCCTTGCCCTGCACGCAGCGGAGTCCGGCCTCGAGCACGCTCCAGCGCGAGCTGTCGATCATGATCGGGATCCGGGCCACCTCCGGCTCGGTCGCGATCAGGTTGAGGAACGTGATCATCGCCTGCTCACTGTCGAGCAGGTCCGCGTCCATGTTGACGTCCAGCAGATTGGCGCCGCCGCGGACCTGTTCGAGCGCGACATCCACCGCGGCCTGGTGGTCGCCGGACTCGATCAGGCGCCGGAAGCGCGCCGAGCCGGTGACGTTGGTGCGCTCGCCGATCATCACGAAGCCAGTGTCCGCGCCGATCGCGAACGGCTCGAGCCCGCTGAACCGGGTCCGGGACGCCGCCTCCGCCGGCGGCCGCGGCGCAAGGCCGGCCACGGCTGCCGCGATCTGCTCGACATGCGCGGGCGTCGTACCGCAGCACCCGCCCACGATGTTCACCATGCCGGCGGCAGCGAACTCGCCGAGCAGCTGCGCCGTCTCGGCCGGCGTCTGGTCGTACCCGCCGAACGCGTTGGGCAGACCCGCATTGGGGTGGCACGCGGTGTAGGTGTCGGCGAACCGGGACAGGTCGGCGATGTGCGGGCGCATCTCAGCGGCACCGAGCGAACAGTTCACGCCGACCACCAGCGGGTCGGCGTGTTCGATCGAGCTCCAGAACGCCTCGACCGTCTGGCCGGACAGGGTTCGCCCGCTCAGGTCGACGATCGTCACGGAGATCCACAGCGGCAAGTGCGGGGCGACCTCGCGCGCGGCGGTGATCGCGGCCTTCGCGTTCAGGGTGTCGAAGATGGTCTCGATCAGCAGCAGGTCGACCCCGCCCTCGGCGAGGGCCTGCATCTGCTCGGCGTACGCGTCGTGGACCTGCGCGAAGGACACCGCCCGGTACGACGGGTCCTCGACCCGCGGCGACAGCGACAGCGTCACGTTCAGCGGTCCGACCGAACCGGCGACGAATCGCCCACCGGCCCCGTCCGCGGCCTGGCGGGCCAGCCGGGCGCCCTGAAGGTTCATCTCCCGCACGTGCGCCTGCAGCCCGTAGTCTGCCTGGCCGATGCTCGTGGCGGTGAAGGTGTTGGTCGTGGTGATGTCCGCGCCTGCGTCCAGATACCGCCGATGTACGTCGAGGACGACGTCCGGCCGGGTCAGGTTGAGCAGGTCCGGGTCGCCGGTCACGTCATGCGTGTGGTCGTGGAAGCGGTCGCCCCGGTAGTCAGCCGGGGCGAGGGACGCGCCTTGCAGCATGGTGCCCCAGGCTCCGTCGAGAACCGCCACCCGCTGGTCGAGCAACTCCTGCAGTGCAGTCCGGCGCCGGGACCCGACACCGCTGGTCGACGTACTCACACTGACCACCTCCAGAAATCGGAGGCGCCCTTGTTGACTGGATACGGTCGAGCGTGGCGGACCTCGGTCCGTCGCAGCGCCTCTCGACCTGGCTGCTCATCATACCGTCAGGTGGCCCCCTATCTCATTGATCGAGACGACCGGCTCACCACGTACAACGGCCCAGGTCCGGCGGAGGGGGACGGCCAGGCCTGGGCCGAGGTTCTTCAGGTCAGCGGACCGGGCCCGTGACCAGTTGCACGGTGGCTGTGTGTTGCTGCTGCGCCTGGTCGATCCAGGTCACGGTGACCTTGTCGCCGGGGCGGTGCTGGTCGAGCAGCGCGGACAGTGCGTCCGGGGAACCGACCGTCCGGCCGTCCACGCCGACGATCACGTCGCCGGCCCGGAGTCCTGCCTCGTCCGCGCGCCCGCCGGGGAGGACACCGGTGACCACTGCACCTGATGCGCCCGCGGTACCTTGGGGCAGGCCCATCGCGCCGGAGTCGGCCACCGACACGCCGAGCATCGGGGACTCGCCGATGTGGATGGTCGACGACGCGTTGCCTGCTTCGATCTGGTCGGCGATGGTCAGCGCCTCGTTGATCGGGATCGCGTACCCCTCGGTCGGCGCCGCCTGGGCGCTGTTGCCCTGGCCAGGCCCCGTCGCACCCTGGCCTTGCCCGGTGGCTCCGCCGCCTACGCCGCCCGAGCCGCCGAACCGTGTCGCGCCGGCGGATCCGCCCGGTCCGGTGGAGCCGGCCGACCCGGCGGTGTCCACGCCGATGACCTGGCCGGAGGTGTTGACCAGCGGACCGCCGGAGTCCCCGGCCTGGATGTTGGCGTCGACCTGGATCAGCCCGGACAGCTGCTCCGGGTTCGCGCCCGAGTCGTCCGTGGCGGTGATGGACTGGTTCAGCGCGGTCACCTTGCCGGGCGCCGAGCTCGGCGTACCACCGACGCCGCCGGCATTGCCGATGCCGAGCACCTGGTCGCCGACCTTCACGGTGGACGAGTCGCCCGTCTTGGCCGTGGTCAACCCGGACGCGTCCTTCAGCTTCAGTACGGCGATGTCGTGGGTGCTGTCGTAGCCCACCACGCCCGCCTGGTAGGTCCGGCCGTTGCCGATGTCCGTGACCGTGATCCGGGTGGCACCCTGCACCACGTGATGGTTGGTGAGCACCTCTCCGTCGGAGGTGAGCACGATCCCGGTACCGGCGGCCTGGGCGCCCTCGAAGCCGAGGACGGTGTTCACGTCCACCAGCCCGGGCGATACCTCGGCCGCGACCGCGGTGGGATTCAGCACGGGTGCGGCCAGCCTCGAGACCGACCCTCCGGCGCGCTGGTCGATGCCCCAGGCAAGCGATCCGACGACGGTCACCGTGGCGAGACCGAGCACGCCGATCATCGCCGGCAGCCGCTTGCGCCGCCGCGGCTGTGGCGCCTGGTACGACGGCCACTGCTGCGCGTGCTGCCAGGGCGCGGGGCCGTTCGGACCCCACCCCTGCTGCCCGTGTCCGGATCCCTGTTGCCGCGCATCGAACTCGTTCATTCCCAGCCTCCTCAGCCCAACTCTCAAGACCGAGTACACCTCGCCACCCTGAGGACTCATCCAGCGCGAACGATGAATGTGCTGAGAAATCCCGGCCGCCTGAACGGAGGCTGTGAACCGGCTGAGCCGGCACTGCGCAGGCGCCCTCCGCCGAGCGCAAGACCCGTTGCCTGCAGCAAGCGGTTCAGGCCTTGCCGGGAGCGCCGTACCGAAGGCCGTCCATCAGCAGGTCCAGCAGGCGACCGGCGTGATCCGCTTGCTCGTCGGCCGCCAGCCAGGCGCCTCGCATGGCGCGCAGCAGGTCGTCGGGATCGACGTCCGGCCGGATCAGGCCCGCGCCGATCCCACTGTCCAGCAACTTCTTCAACGCGTCGGTCATCCGGCCGCGAGTCTCGGAGAACAGCCCGGAGTCCGCCTGCACGACGGACTGCAGCGCCGCCGACATCCCGCGCTTGGTCGCCACATAGTCGACGAACCGCTTCATCCACTCGCGCAGCGCCTGGTCGGGCGGAAGGTCGCGCAGCAGGTTGTCCACCGCACCGCAGAGCCGCTCGACCTCGTTGCGGTAGACGGCCTCCACCAGCGCCTCCCGGGTCGGGAAGTGGCGGTACAGCGTGCCGATGCCGACGCCTGCCGCCTTCGCTATCGCGTCCAGCGGCACATCCTCGTCGCTCTGCGACAACGCCCGCAGGGCGACCGCCAGCAACTTCTCGCGGTTGCGCCTCGCATCGGCCCGTCGCGGGCTGTCCGACCCGTTCACACAGTCCTCCTTTGCAAAACGGAGGATCCTCCGATAGTGGTGGAAGGAAACGGAGAGCCCTCCGCTTCAGATCATACCCTTGGAGACTTCCATGGCACCCGCTCCGCTGCCTGCCCTCCGCACGGGAGGCCGGCCGCACCTCAGACCGTCGACAACCGCCTGACCGCTTCGACGACAGTACGGCGACGATGGGCGCGGTCCAGTGGTACGGCGTCGCCGAACTCCGGGTTCATCGACGACCGGGTCGTGGCGATCGACTGGATCAGCGCCAGCAGCTCGACCGGCGCGAATCGCTTCGGCAGGACGCCATCCTCCTGAGCCCGGGCGAGCTCCGCGAGCCTGGTGCGATTGACGTCGATCACGGCCTTCAGCCGGGCACTCTCGGGCCGCTCGAGCCGGTACCGGTACGAACCAACCGGTCGGTTACTAGTGGCCCGAGCCGTCGTCGGGATCGTCGCCCTGAAGAGAAGGAAGTCGTAGTGATCCACCGTCCACCCTCGCGTGGCCTGACCTTCGCCGTGCTCGCTGCCGGCGCGGGATCCTTCGCGATGCTGCAGTCGTTGATAACTCCCGTGCTGCCGACGATCCAGGCCGAGCTGCACACACTCAGAACACGGCCACCTGGGTGCTGACCGCCTACCTGCTGTCCGCGTCGATCTTCACTCCCATCCTCGGGCGGGTGGGCGACATGTCCGGTAAGAAGCACACTTGGTAATCGTCCTCGGCGTCCTCATGCTCGGGTGTCTGCTGGCCGCGCTGGCACCCACCATCGGCGTCCTGATCGTCGCCCGGATCCTCCAGGGCGCGGGCGGCGCTGTCTTCCCGTTGTCGTTCGGGATCATCCGGGACGAGTTCCCGGCCGCGCGGGTGCCCGGGGCCGTCGGTGCGATGTCCGGTGTCATCGCCGCCGGCAGTGGTCTCGGGGTGGTGCTCGCCGGCCCTGTCGTCGACCTGCTCGGTTCCGCATGGCTCTTCTGGATCCCGTTGATCGCGGTCGCGCTGACAGCCGCTGCGGCGTACCTGTTCATCCCTGAGTCGCCCGCCCGGACACCGGGCCGGATGAACTGGCTCGCCGCCTTCCTGCTTTCGGGCTGGCTGGTCGCGGTGTTGCTGCCGATCAGCAAGGCGCCGGTGTGGGGGTGGAGTTCGCGCCCGGTCATCGGCCTGCTGATCCTGGGCGCCGCCCTTCTCGCGGCCTGGGCCGTCACCGAGGTCCGCTCGGCCGCGCCGCTCATCGACATGCGGATGATGCGACTGCCCGGCGTCTGGACCACCAACCTGTCCGCGTTGCTCTTCGGCGCCGCGCTGTTCGCCGTGTTCGCGTTGCTGCCGCAGTTTGTGCAGATCCCGGCGAAGGCCGGTTACGGGTTCGGCACCTCCGTCAGCGAGGCCGGCCTGCTGGTCCTGCCGATGTTGCTGGCCATGTTCGTCGCCGGCCTGGTGAGCGGACGGGTCGAGCATCGGTTCAGCGCGAAGGCGCAGCTGGCGGTCGGCGCGGCGTTCAGCGCGGTCGCCTGCGCGATGCTCGCCGTCGACCATGACACCCGCTGGCAGATCGTGGTCGAGGCAGGGATCCTCGGGCTCGGAGTCGGTCTGGCGTACTCCTCGATGACGAACCTGATCGTGCGGAACGTGGCGGTCGACCAGACCGGCGCGGCTGCCGGGATGAACGCCAACATGCGCACCATCGGCGGTGCGATAGGCGCCGCCGTGATGAGCACCATTGTGACCAGCCATCTGCAGGCGAACGGGCTGCCGCGCGAGGCCGGATTCACCCACGGCTTCGTCGTGCTCGCCTTCGTGTCAGTGGCAGCCGTCGCGGCAGCGCTGCTGGTGCCTCGGGCCCGACCGGCCGAGCCTCGGCCCGAGGCCGCCGCGCCGGTCCGCTCCACCGTCGGAGCCGCGGCGGACTGACCGAGGTACCGGGTCTCACCGAGCGCGCAAGGTTCCGATCGTGTCTGCCAGAAGCTCGACGCCTTCGAGGATCGCTGCCTCGGTGAGACCGCCGTACCCGAAGACCAGGCCGTCCGGGCCGGCATGGCCGACCCAGTACGGCTCGAGCCCGTACACCCCCAGGCCGCGTTCCGCGGCGGCACGGGTGACGGCCGACTCCGACAGGTCCGACGGGAGCCAGGCCATCACGTGCAAGCCTGCCGAGACCCCGATCGGGCGGAGGTCGGGCAGCCGTTCTGCCAACGCGCCGACCAGCGCGTCGCGCAGCCGGCGGTACCGAGGGCGCATCCGGCGCAAGTGGCGGTCGAACTCGCCGTGCGCCACGAAGTCGGCGAAAGCGAGCTGGTCGAGCACGGGCGAGCCGCGATCGTCGGCGAGCTTCGCCTGCGCCAACCGGTCGACCAACCGGGCCGGCAGGATCAGCCAGCCCAGCCTCAGCCCTGGCGCGAGCGTCTTGCTCGCCGTTCCCGCGTAGATGACGTGGTCCGGCGCGAGCCCCTGCATCGCGCCGATCGGTTCCCGGTCGTACCGGTACTCGGCGTCGTAGTCGTCCTCGATGATCAGCGCGTCGCGCGCGGCGGCCCAGGAGACCAGCGCCGCCCGCGTCTCCGCCGACGTGACGGCGCCCGTGGGGAACTGGTGGGCGGCAGTCACCAGTACGACGTCCGCCCCCGAACGCTCGAGCGCGTCCACCTCGATGCCCGACTCCCCCACCGAGACGCCGACGACCTCCAGGCCCGCCGCCAGCGCGACCTCGCGCAGCTCGTGGTCGGACGGATCCTCCACCGCCAACCGCCGGAGACCAGCGGCGGCCAACTGCTGGAGCAGCAGCCGCGACCCTTGCGCGAAGCCGTTGCAGATCAGCATGTTCCCGGGCCGCGCCGACGTACCACGGACGCGGTTGAGGTAGTCGGCCAGCGCCTCCCGCAGCTCCGTGGCACCGCGCCCGTCCAGGTAGGCGAAGCTCAGGTGTGGCGTCTCGTTCAGCACCCGGCGGATCGACCGGAGCCAGCCGGCCCGGGGGAACTGCGACACGTCCGGGCTGCTGTACCGGAAGTCGATCCGGGGCGCGCGACGCTCGACCGGCGTCGGGCTCCCCGGGATCGTCCTGCGGGCGGCCGGGTCGACTGGTGCGGCGCCGGGCGCCACCTGGGTGTAGCCGCCCGACCGGCTCACAAGGTAGCCCTCGGCAACCAGTTGCTGGTACGCCTCGACCACGACGCCGCGGGACAGCCCGAGATCGGTGGCGAGGGCGCGGGTGGAGGGCAGCACCGTGTCCGGTCGCAGCAGACCCTGCCTGATGCGTTCCCTGATGCCACTTTCCAGCTGCTGGTGCAGGGGCGCGGCCGCATCCCGCCGAACCTCGACCAGGAGCTCGCCGGCGCTGGTGGAATTGGTCCAGGATCGACTCACAAAGCTGGACCTTATCGGAGTACCGCTTCGCTGTCAGGGTGGTCATACCGACCGATCCGAGGAGCGAGAGATGGTGTCGGTGGCCTTACGCTCGGTGGCGGGATGGGCTGGCTGGCGGGAGCTGAACGCGGACGCCCCTCGCCAAGCCGCCTTCACCGCGAGCATGACCGACGCCGGTATGCCGCCTCGCTGCACGACTACGCCGGCGGAGCGTACGTCAACACGCTGAACGACGAAGGCAGGTCCGGCGTACGGCGCGCCTACCCGCCGGAGAAGCTCGCGCGCCTACGACCCGACGAACGTGTTCCACCTGAACCAGAACATCCGGCCCAGCGTCTGAGCCCGACCCCCCGTCGCCTGATCAGCTCCGCTCGAGCAGCACGATCGGGATCTCGCGGTCGGTCTTCTTCACGTACTCGTCGTACGCCGGCCAGACCTCGACCATCAGTGGCCAGATCCGAGCGCGCTCCGCACCGTCGGCGACACGGGCCTTGGCGGTGAACCTGTCGCCCTTGACCTGGACCTCGACCTCTGGGTCGGCCTCCAGGTTCAGGTGCCAGTCGGGGTTCGCCGCCGATCCGCCGTTGGAGGAGACGACCGCGTAGCCGCCGTCGACCTCGCGGTAGATCAGTGCGTTCTTGCGCTCCTTGCCGGACTTCCGGCCGGTCGTGGTGAGGATCAGGATCGTCGCGCCGTGGTCACCGAAGTAGTAGCCGACCTCGCCATCGGTCTCCTCGTAGCGGCGGACGTGCTCTTCTCCGTACAGCATCTGCTCTCCTGTGCTTGCGCCAGTGATACAAGCGTTCAACTCTGCCACCTCACGTCTTGTTCCCAGTCGTACACCCTCCGTCCCCAGCCAGCCGCAGGATGTCCGCGGAGGTCAGGGGCGTGGCGGAACCTTGACGCGGGTGAGGTCGGCGGCGATGACGATCTCGCCGGTGAACTCCGCGGCCGCCTCCTCGTAGAAGTCGGCCGGATCGGTGTAGCGCTGCGAGAAGTGCGTCAGCACCAGCTTGCGGACGCCGCACTCCTGCGCCACCCTGGCCGCCTGGCGCGCGGTGAGGTGGCAGAAGGACCTGGCGAAGTCCTCCTCGGTGGACAGGAAGGTCGACTCGATCACGAGCAGGTCGGCCCTGTCGGCCAGGTCGAACACGCCGTCGCACAGGCCGGTGTCCATCACGAAGGCGAACCGCTGCCCGGGCCGGGGCTCGCTCACCTGCTCGAGTGTCACCGTCTTGCCGTTCACGTCGAGCGAGCCCGCCTCCTGCAGGTGGCCGATGGCCTCGCCGGTGATGCCGTACCGGGCCAGCTCCTCCGGAACGATGCGGCGGCCATCGGGCTCGATCAGCTGGTACCCGTAGGCCTCGACCGGGTGGTCCAGCCTGCTCGCCCGCAACTCGCCGAACCGCCCGGTCGCCAGAACGCCGTTCCGCTGGATCGGCTCCTCACGGATCTCGGCCCGCTCGTAGAAGGAGGCCGCATGGCGAAGCCGGGAGAAGTACTGCTGCCCGGAGGCCGGGTAGTGCGCGTGCACGGTGTGCTGCACGTTGTCGAGCGACAGCCGCTGCACGACACCCGGTACGCCGAGACAGTGGTCGCCGTGGAAGTGGGTCACGCACAACCGGGTGATCGCTCCGACCGTGACCCCGGCGTACATCATCTGCCGCTGGGTGCCCTCGCCCGGATCGAAGAGGAACCCGTCCAGGTCCCAGCGCAGGAAGTACCCGTTCTGGTTGCGGTCCCTCGTCGGCACCTGGCTGCCAGTGCCCAGCACAACCAGTTCGCGCACGACAGCCACCCTAACGCCTGAGCACCCCGGCGCAGTACCCGCGCGAAAATGTGCTCCGCGTCGCCGAGGCCTCGTAGGGCTCCACGTCGCCAAAGCCTCGTAGGCATCCGCATCGAAGTCCTCCAGCAGTCGTTCGCAGTCGGCCACCCTGGCTCGGGCCAGGTCCTTGCCCTCGGCCTCCATCCAGTCTCGGGCCTCGACCTTGGCCAGCCGGCCCGCAGGTCGTCACGGTCCGGCACCACACCGGTCGGGCCGTACGCGAACGCGCATCGTGGCGGGTCGGCGCTTGCTCGCGCCCGGACACCGGTGGCGGTCGCCCGGACGCGAGGTGTCAGCGCTGGCCGCGGCCGTCGCGGAGGCGTTCGACCGCCTGTTCGATCCGCCGCCGACGAGTCTCCGGCTTCTTCGCCTCCCCGATGCCGAGCACGAACCAGCGCCGCCGGCTGTACGACAGTCCGTCGAAGAAGGCGCGTGCCGCCGGCTCCGCGTCCAGGGCCGCGGCGAAATCGTCCGGGACGACGACCTCACGTGGCTCGGTGTCGAGCACGATCTCGACGTCGATCTCATCGCCACCGGCCACACCGGTCGCGGCCCGGTTGTCGGCGCTGATGCCGACCATGTACCTGCCGCCCATGACCGCGATGCTGTTGCGATAGGTGTGCCCGTTGATGGTGACGCGGACGGCCGGCTTCTTGCTGGTGCCGAGCGCCGACACAACTTCCGCCGGCACTTCGATCCCGGTCGTGGTCTTGCCGCTCCGTAGCACCGTGGTCCGGAACTTCATCGGACACCTCCGAAGAACTCGCGCAGCACGGGGGCGATCGCCGTCGCCTTGATCATGTGGTTCTGCCCGGGGATCTCGCGGTGCGTCGCGCCCGGGACGGCATCGGCCAAGGCCTTGACGGAGGTCCGCATCCACTGCGGGCTCTTGCCGCCGCCGACCACCAGGACCGGCGTACTGACCGCCTTCCACTGGGAGGCGTCGAGCGGCTCGCCGAAGCAGTTGTCCCCCAGCACGGTCGCGTCGTACGGGAGGGTGTGAGCGACGGCCTTCAGCTGCTTCCAGGCCGGCATCAGCTTCATCATCGTGACGACGAACCCCGGCAGGCCGATGCCCTTGGTCATGAAGTACGTCACCGCCTCGCCCCGGCGATCCGACGCGGCCAGCTCGGACAGGTCCGCAATCCAGGTCCGGGGGAACCGGTCGCGGCTGTCGTCGACGACGAACGGCGCCTCGAAGGCGGCGACCCTGCTGATCGGGAGTCCGGCCGCGGCCGCCGCCAGCGCCAGCGCGGCCCCGGAGGACGAGCCGTACACGCACGCCGTACCGCCGGCTTCCTCGATCATGGCGGCAAGGTCCTCGACCTCGCGCTCGACCGCGTACGGCGCGGTGTCGCCGCTGTCCCCGCGGCCGCGCCGGTCGTAGTGGTAGACGGTGAACTCCGGCGCCAGCCGAGCTGCGAGGTCGGGCATAGGACCCTGCGCCCGGCTGCAGAGCGCGCCGTCGACCAGGATGACCGCCGGGCCCTGCCCGGACCGGTCGTAAGCGATCGGTGTGCCGTCGGCGGAGATCACCTTGTTCACGCGAAGAACTCCGTCAGGGCGGGCGCGATGACCGCGGGATCCACGTTGTGCTGCTGGCCTGCGAGCGTGCCGTGCCGGCCGTCGGGGAGCAGGTCGGCGACGGTGCGGCACGTCAGCTGCATCCACTCCTCGCCGGCGCCGCCGTCGAGCACCAGGGTCGGGGTGTGCACGGACGCGATCGTGTCGGTCGGCAAGGAGTAGTCGCCCATGATCGTCGCGTCGTAGGCCAGCGTGTGGGCGATCGCCTCCTGGCCCGCCCACCACGGCGCCTGCTTGGCCTGGTCGACGAACTCGCGCGGCAGGCCGACGACCTCGGCCATGAAGTACTCGGCGGCGTCGCTGCGCCGGCCGGCCGCGATGAAGTCGCGGTAGATCGAGGCGGTGTCCGCCGGCGGCCGGGGCCTGCCGCCCTCAAGGATGTACGGCGGCTCCCAGAGCGCCAGGCGGATCGCGGGCCGGCCGGCCGCGGTGGCCAGCACGGCGAGTGCCGCTCCGGAGGACGTCCCGTACAGGTACGCCGCTCCGCCGGCCTCGGCGAAGACCGCGTCCAGGTCCTCGAACTCGCGCTCGATCGCGTAGACCTCGGCGTCGTCGCTGTCACCACGGCCGCGGCGGTCGTAGTTGTAGACGGTGTAGTTCTGCGCCAGCAGCGAGGCCAGCGGCGCGTTCGCGGTCCGGTCCACCGAGCCGCCGCCCACCAGCACGACCGCAGGCCCGTCGCCGAGCCGGTCGTACGCGATGGCCGTACCGTCTGCCGAGATCACCTTGTTCATGAGAACTCCTCTGCTCGTCTGCAATGGGTGAGATCCTTGCCTCACCACTGCGTCGAACCATGGTTCACCGGATCGACACGGCCGGAGAAGAGAGTTGCGTCAGACTCCGCAGGCGGCGGCACGGTCGAGCAGCAAGGTCCGTTCCCGCTCGTTCCTGGTCATCCCCGCGGCCCGTTCGAACTCGGCGCGGGCCTCGCCCAGCCGGCCCAGCTTGAAGAGCAGGTCGCCCCGGACGCTCGGCAGCAGGTGGTAGTCCTTCAGGGACGGCTCGTCGGCCACCGCGTCGACGGCCTCCAGGCCGCGCGCCGGGCCGAACGCCATCGAGACCGCGACCGCCCTGTTCAGCTCGACCACCGGGGACGGCGACAGCTGCGCCAGTACACCGTACAGACCGGCGATGCGGGCCCAATCCGTGTCCTCGGCCTCGGGGGCGCGGGCATGGCAGGCGGCGATGGCGGCCTGCAGCAAGTAGGGGCCGGGGGTCCCCTCCAGCGCCCAGGCCCGGTCGATGCTCGCCAGCCCGCGGCGGATCAGCAGCCGGTCCCAGCGGCTGCGGTCCTGCTCCAGCAGCAGCACAGGTTCACCCGACGGGCCGGTACGCGCCGCGGCCCGGGACGCCTGGATCTCCATCAGGGCCAGCAGACCGTGCACCTCGGGCTCGGTCGGCATCAGCTCGGCCAGCAACCGCCCGAGGCGCATCGCCTCGTTGCACAACGCCGGCCGCATCCAGTCGTCCCCGGCCGTGGCGGAGTAGCCCTCGTTGTAGATCAGGTAGATGACCTCCAGCACGGAGGAGAGCCGCGCCACGAGGTCGGAGCCCGTCGGCACCTCGAACTCGACGTTGGCCTTGGCGAGGTTGCGTTTGGCCCGGACGATGCGTTGCGCGATGGTCGGTTCCGGGGCGAGGAAGGCCCGGGCGATCTCGTCGGTCTTCAGCCCGCCCAGCAGCCGCAGCGTGAGGCAGACCCGAGCGTCCGTGGTGAGGACCGGGTGGCAGGCGGTGAAGACCAGGCGCAGCAGATCGTCCTGGATCGTGTCCTCGAGGATCGCCTCGACGTCGTCTTCAACGCTCTCGCCGTCGATCTCCAGCTCGTGGCCAAGCTCCGCCAACTTCCGTTGGTAGGTCTCCTTGCGGCGGATCAGGTCGATCGCGCGCCGCTTGGCGATGGCCGTCAGCCAGGCGCCCGGGTTGTTGGGCACGCCCGACTCGGGCCACTGCTCCAGGGCGGCGACCAACGCGTCCTGCGCCAGTTCCTCGGCCAGCCCGACGTCGCGCACGATCCGCGCGACACCGGCGATGATCCTGGCCGACTCGATCCGCCAGACCGCGTCGATCGCCCCGTGGGGGTCCGCTACCGTCACGCGTTCGATAGAACAGCACCACCGCGCGGACGGCAAGCGAGCTACCTCGCCGCCCGGCGGATCACTCGAGGTCGTCCGCCTCGACGACCTGGCGCAGCTCGACCTCCGCGCCGAGCGCCTCGGCCAGCCGGGCGGCCCACTCGAGCGCCTCGTCCCTGGTCCGGACGTCGATCACGAGCATGCCGCCGATCAGCTCCTTGGTCTCCGCGAACGGGCCGTCGGTGACCGTTCGCTTGCCCTCGGCCACTTTCACCCGGGCGCCCAGGGCGCTGCGGTGGACTCCCTCGGCGAACAGCAGAACGCCTGCCTTCGACAGGTCCTCCGCCACCTTGGCCACGCCGTCCATGACGGCCTGTGACGGCTTGAGGCCGGCCTCGCTGTCCGCGTCGGCCTTGTTGATGATCATGTATCGCATCGCGGGTTCTCCTCGGTCATGGGTGTCGACACCTACTCTCACGTCGAGCGGGTCACCGCTGGATCGACACCCGGAACTGCCACGGATGGCTCAGCCGTCGCCCTGACCGTCCGGGTGGTACACACAGGCGTCACGAAGATCCTGCGTCGGCGTCGTCGCAGGGGCCGGCGTGGCGGTGTCGCCGGGTGCGGCGGTCTGGCCGGGGCCGGCCTTGCCGGCATCCGCCGCGCCCGTCGTCGGCCCGGTCGCGGGATCGAGCGCCTCCGCCACGGTTCGCCGGAGCCCCGCATAGTCGGGGTGCAAGTACTTCAGGCGGAGCTTCTCGACATCGAGCGGAACGTTGGAGACCTTCCCGGCCTTGACGCGCAGGCCGAGCTGGACGAGTTCCGGCAGCAGTTCCTGCGGGATGTCCGTCCGGAGCAGGTGTCGGCCCGCGCGGGCGATCGTCTGGTACTTCGTCACCAGGGTCCCCGGGTTCGCGGCGTCGACGATGGCCCTGATCGCGCAGCGCTGGCGGATCTGCCGCTGGTCGTCGTCGGCGCCGTACCGGCCGCGGACGAACCAGAGCGCGTGGTAGCCGTCGAGATGCTGGTCCGGGCCGGGCTCGATCCACTGCTTGGGCGGGATCTTCAGACTGCTGACCCCACCGATCGCGACCCGCTCGTTCACGTTCACGGTGATCCCGCCGAGCGCGTCGACGACCTCGTCGAAGCCCTGCAGGTTGACCTGCAGGTAGTAGTCGATGTGCAGCCCGGTCGCCGCGCCTACCGACTGTTTGAGGACATCGGCGCCCTCGTTGTCGGACGGCCCGAGGATGCCGGGATGCTGCTCGGGGACGTTCTGGTACATCGCGGTGAGCATCCACTCCAGCCGGCCCTCCAGGCTGAGGCCTTCCCGCCCGAAGCCGTTCGGGTAGACCTTGTGCAGCGGGGAGTCGGCGGGGAACGGCATGAAGGTGAGCTGCCGCGGCATCGAGATCAGCGCGGTGTCGCCCGTCCGGGTGTCGATGCTGGCGACGATGACCGTGTCGGTCCGCGTACCGACCCGGCCCTTGCCGTCGTCGCCGCCCAGCAGCAGCAGGTTCAGCCGGGGCTTGTCCGCCCAGGGGTCCTTCACGTTGACCGAGGGCCGGGTCGCACTGCGGCTGTCGCTCTGGGAGGCGAAGACGTTCTGCACCAGGTCGCGCTGCGCCAGGATGTTCTGTACGCCGACCGCGGCCGGCGCGGCGATCGCGAAGCAGAGCAGCCCGACGAGCGCCGACCCGAGAGCCCGGCCGGTGCGCCGGGTCGTGGCCGGCCGCAACAACCGGTGTGACCAGACGATCACGACGATCCAGCAGAGTGCGAGGACGGCCAGGGCGACGGCGGCGGTCAACAGTCGGTCCGGCGAGACCGCGGCGGCGAGTACGTCGCCACGACGGGTCACTCCGATCAGCACGCCGGCAGCGACCAGCGCCGCCGTCACGGTCATCACGAAGGCGCCGAGCCGGACCCGGCCGCCCATCGCCAGCCCCGATCCCGGGACCAGCGCACTCACCAGGGTCAGCCAGAGCGATCGCGGAACGGACCGGCTACGATGCGCTCCGCGTCCGCCTGTGGGCGTAGTGTCACCACTGCTGGCGCTGACGCTTCGGCTCATAGCTCCGATCCCCTGATCGATGATACGGCCGTTCGAGGCGGAACGGCTTGAGAGCGCAAGTACCCTCCCCCACACTCAGTCAGACGTGCACGCGCCACCCAGGGTTGACCGGCACGGGCTCACTCAGCGGAAATCGACCGTCCCGAGCACCCAGCAGTGCCGGCGACGCGCGTCTGGCGGCGGCCCCCGCGGATAACGCCTGTTGCTCCCACCGCTCAAGCATCGCACACACGTTCGATTACCGCGCAAGGCCTTTTCGTTACACCGGCAGGTGGGCGCCGGTCAGGCCGTCGTTCTCGCAGAGGAAGCGGATGACGCCGGCGATGCGTGCGGGCGGTGTCCACCTCGAGGTGTCGGCGTTCGGGCGCAGCCGGCGGTTCGTCGGGGTGTCGATCGTGCCGGGCAGGATGGCGTTCACCCGGACGCCGTCCTTCGCGTACTCGACCGCCAGCGCATCGACGAGGGCCAGCACGCCCGCCTTGGCCGTGATGTACCCCGCGGCGCCGGAGAACGGCCTCAGGGCGGAACCACTCGACGTACAGACGATCGCGCCACCACCGAGCAGGTGCGGCAGAGCGGCTTGGGTGAGCAGATAGGTCGGGCGCAGGTTGAGGCTCAACTGGCTCTCGAAGTCCTCGATCGGCGTCTCGTGCACCCGCCCGCCCGACTTGAACCCGCCGACCAGGTTGACCAACGCACACAAGGGCGCAGCCTCATCGCCGGTCGCCTCCGCCACGACCGTCCGTGCCCCGGCGGGGTCCGACAGGTCGGCGACAACGGTTCGCAGTGCCTCGTGCGTTCCCAGCTCGGCCAACGTCGCCTCGTTCCGCCCTGGTACGACGACGCGCCAGCCCGCCGTCAGGAACTCCGTGGTCACGGCGGAGCCGAGCCCACCGGTGCCACCGGCAACAATCACGGTCCGAGTCATGGCAGCAGCCTAGTTCTTGGTGGTGACTCGTCGGCACAGAGCGCGGTCCTACGGCGACCGGGGCAGGGCCAGGGTGCGGCCGGCGTCGCGGGCCGCCTCGATGCTGCGAGCGAGGATGCCACGCAGCCGGACCGCCTCGTCCGCCAGACCTTGCACGATCGTGGTGTCGCCGGCCGGCTCGGTCCGCGCCAACAGCTCGATGTACCGGTCGCTGTCCTGCAGCGCCTCCTCGGCCCGTAGTGTGGCGTCGGCCGAGCGCACCAGCTCGGCGTACCGCTCGAGCAACTCGACCTTCCTCCTGATGGCATCGGCCGACCGGGCCAGCGCTCGCCGCTGCGGCCCGAGCACGGCGTCCAGCTCGGCGGTCGCCATCCCCTGCGCCAGGTCGCGCTGACGGCCGCGAAGCACTGTCTGCTCGTGCAGAACCTGGCCGATGTCCCAGAGCTGCTCGGGCAGGACGAGCTCGTTCTGCAGCTCGTCCAGCAGGCCGCGCCGGGTGACCGTTGCCTCAAGCACCGTTCTGACCGAACGCTGGGCGCGGGTCATCAGCCCGGTCGCCTCGCCGTCGAAGTCCTCCGCCAGCAGGTACTTGCCGTGGTAATGGCGGGCCGCCTTGTGGCTGCGGTCCTCGACCGCCGAACCGACTGCGACTGCTCCGGTGGTCAGGACGCCGACCCCGGCGAGAGCCAGTGCCGACCAGGCCGCCACTGCGGTCGGAAGGGTGACGGCGAAGATGATGAGCGCCGCGATCCACACCCCGACACAGACCGCGAGCCAGACCAGCAGCGAGCCGAGGGTCGCCATCGGCTCGATCGACCATGACGTCTGCCGGCGCGGCCGCGACCGGCCTGCCGCGACCATCAACTCCGGCCTGCGGCCGAACATCCGCCGCACCCGCGCGGGCACATCCGGCGCGAACACCGGATCCACCCTCCTCGCCGCCATCGGAACCTCCCCTCCCCACCACTCAGCGTAGCTGCGCGCCTTCACCTCAGTTTCACGGCGAGCCCGTCGAGCACGAGTTGCAGCCCGAACTCGAACAACTGGTCCAGGTCGAAGTCGAAGTCGAAACCGTTCGGCAGCGCCAGCGCCCGGAAGCCCGGCAGGTCCTCGGAGTCGATCAGCTCGGCCAGCGCGTCCGCCTGAGAGGCAGCCCATTCGTCTGCGGTCAGCCCGGTGTCCTGCTCCGCCTGCGCCTCGGCCTCCAGGTTCAGCGCGACCCCACGGACATAGCCGAACACGGTGACGGCGGCATACATCGACGTCGCCGCATCGAGCCCGAACCCGGACAGGGCCTGCAACACGGCATCGGTGTGGGGCAACAGATTGCGCAACATCTGCGGGCGCCCGAGGGTCACCGCGCCCGGCAGCCACAGATGCCTGCGGTACGCCGCCCACTGCAGCCGGGCGGCTCTCTCGATGCCGTCACGCCAGTCAGCCGGAGGGGTGGCCGGAAAGGGAAAGTCGCCTACTGCCAGGTCGACCATCTGCAGCACGAGCGCCTCCTTGCTGTCGACGTACCGGTAGAGGGCCATCGTCGACACCCCCAGCTCGGTCGCCACTCGTCGCATCGACAGTGCCCCGAGTCCGTCCTCGTCGGCGATCGCGATGGCAGTCCGCACGACCCTCTCGCCGCTGAGCGGCACAGCCTCGCCGGTGTCGTCACCGCCACGTCCGGTGGCTGGCCGCCGCCGGCTGGCTTGTCGCGGCGTTCCTGGGGGCACGAGCCTTGGCCGCGGGCCGACCACCGTACCGACGCCGGGCACCGGATGGACGAGGCCGTCCTGCTGCAGCGCGGCCAGCACCTTGGTGGCAGTGGCCATCGCGATGCCGAACTCCTGGACCAGCGCGCGGGTCGACGGCACCCGGTCGCCCGGCCGGAGGTCCCCGGCCTCAATCCGATGCCGGATCTCTGCCGCTATCCGCCGGTAGGGAGCCGTACCCGTCGCATCCTCGATCATCCTGCTCCTCACGTCGTCCCGCACTAGTGCACCATTTGTCTCGACTGTACTGCTTCGCCTGCTCGGACGGCAGTGCGCTAGGGCAATTCGCCCATTTCTGGCTGCTGCATGGACGGCGCGGGCGGCGCATGTACCCTGTACGCACACAGCGATATACACCGTACGCGCACTATCGGAGGAAGGTCGCCATGACTGTGAGGAACGTCTTGATCTCAGGCGCCGGGATCGCCGGTCCCGCGCTCGCCCACTGGCTGCAGCGGTACGGCTTCAGTCCGACTGTCGTCGAGGTGTCGCCCGGACCGCGGCCCGGCGGCCAGACCGTCGACATCCGCGGTGTGGCCCGCGAGGTCGTCGAGTACATGGGACTGATGCCCGTCGTCCGGCAGCGACAACTGCACGAGCGCGGCCTCGAGTACGTCGGTGCTGACGGGCGGCGGCAGGCGGCGATGCCCGCCGAACTGTTCGAGGGATCGGGTCCGGTCGCGGAGATCGAGATCCTCCGCGGCGACTTGTCCGACCTCCTGCTGGACGCGACCCGGGACACTGTCGAGTACCTGTACTCGGACTCGATCACCGCGCTGGTGCAGGACGACGAAGGTGTGCTGGTGATGTTCGAGCACGCGGCGACGAGGCGGTTCGACCTGGTCGTCGGTGCCGACGGGGTGCACTCGCGGGTGAGATCGCTGGCCTTCGGCCCGGAGTCGTCGTACGTGCACCACCTGGGTGGTTACGGGTCGTACTTCACCATCCCGACCCCGGTCGCCCTCGACGGCTGGATGCGGATCTACACAGCGCCCGGAGGCCGGTGGGTCGGCCTGCGTCCGGATCACGATCCGAAGCAGGCAAGGGCCCTGCTGAATTTCCGTTCGCCTGTCCTCGATCTCAACCGACGCGATCGAGACCACCACCAGCGCATTCTGACCGAGACCTTCGGCGGACTCGGCTGGCACACCCGGCACATCCTCGACGCCATGCGAGATGCCGCCGACTTCTACTTCGACAGCACCAGCAAGGTCGTCGTACCGGAGTGGTCCAAAGGGCGGGTGACTCTGCTCGGCGATGCCGGGTACTGCGGCTCTCCCCTGGCCGGCCACGGCACCGCACTCGCGCTGGTGGGTGCGTATGTGCTGGCGGGAGAACTCGCAGCGGCCGACGGCGACCACCTGCGCGCACTCCCGGCGTACCAGGCCCAGCTGCAGGCGTACGTCGACCAACGGACCGCGCTGCCGCCCGGCGGAATGGGTGCGGCGATGCCCATGACACGCCCGGGGATCTGGCTGCGAAACACCTCCACCCGCCTGATGACGTCGAGGCCGCTGCGTGGTCTCGTCGCGAAGGCCGCCGCCCAGCCGGACGCCATCACCCTCAAGTCCTACGCGGGGGTCAGTGCCCGGTGACCTCCGCGCCACCTTGCCTGCGTCATTCGGGCCAGGCGGAGCCGAGGATGAGGTCGGTGCGCCGGAAGCCCGGCACGAAACGGGCCAGGATGTCGGCCTTCAGCTGCCGAACGTCGTGTCCGGGCCATGCTCGATGCCTTGCGTGAACGCCCGCAGGATGCGGTACCCGTCAGCGCGACCGGCTGGCCGAGGCGAACCTGCTCCGCTTCGGTCTTGAAGTCGGGCCGTGGGTGGGCCGCGACGATCGCGGCGCGCGTCCGCCAGGACGTCGTCCAGCCCGATCCCGAGTACGTCGACCTCGACGCCGGCGGTGACGAGCGTAATCTCCCCGCCCGTGTGGAGTGGTCGGCCGGATTGCCCGTTCGTCCGGCGCCTGCCCGCGTGGTCGATCGTGTGACCGGCCGGTGGTCGGGTGCGTCGCTCGCGTGAGGGTCGGTCGAGTGGTGAGCCGAGGCGTCGGGTCAGTCGAGCGGCGAGATCCACTCGGGAGACCGGCCGAGCAGGCCCAGCAGGACGTCGAGATCCGACGCACCGTCGGGAACCTTGACACTCCGCTCGAAGGGCGCGCCGGGGCCTCGCGAGTCGTCGGTGTCTGGGATCCGCCGCGCCAGCGCCAGAGCGGTCTCGACGAGGTCCGACGGTGGGTCGTACGGCTCGTCGATCGCCCGGGCGAGGTCCCAGCCGTGCACCACCCAACTGAGCTGGTGGAAGGTCAGGGCGATCCGGCGCGGGTAGGTGCCGAACTCCCGCACGACCATCTCCCGGTCCAAGGCGTCATCGTCGGCGAAGGCGTCGGCGAACCGCACACTGGATCGCCGGTACGCGCCCGCCGGGTTGTCACCGAGGCGGCCGCCTGTCCAGATCTGTACCGATGCGGACCCATCGCTTGCCGCCGCGGCGAAGCCCTGGTTCTCGCTGACCAAGTGGCGCAGCAGACCGCGCACCGTCCAGTCGAGGCACGGCGTCGGGAACCACAGTTGCTCAGGTCGCACCTGTGACACCACCTCACCGAGCACGGCGCCGGTGCGCCGATCCAGCTCGCGGATGTCCATCGGGTCTCCTCAACATCGTCCCTGACCGCTGAGCATAGGCCTGACCGCCCCTGCCGGTAGCCTGTCCGCATGCCCGGCACGCTTTACATCACCGGCGACAAGGCCGCCGACGGACTGCTCAACAAGGACGGAACCGCACTGCTGATCGGGATGCTGCTGGACCAGCAGGTCCCGATGGAGTGGGCGTTCGCCGGTCCCGCCACACTCAAACAACGCCTCGGGCACCTGGATGCCCGCAAGATCGCCGCGATGGACGTCGACGATTTCGTCGCGGTCTGCGCCGAGAAGCCATCCATCCACCGGTTCCCCGGCGCGATGGGCAAGCGCATCCACCAGGTCTGCACCGTGCTCACCGACGAGTACGACGGCAAGGCGGCCAACGTCTGGAAGGACGCCGACACCGGCGCCGAGCTGTACCGCCGGCTTCACGCCCTGCCCGGCTACGGCGAGGAGAAGGCCAAGATCTTCGTCGCCATCCTGGCCAAGACCCAAGGCGTTCGCCCGGACGGCTGGCAGCAGGCGGCCGGCAAGTTCGGCGACGACGTGCCGCGCTCGGTCGCCGACATCGACGGCCCGGAGTCCCTCGCCAAGGTCCGCGAGTGGAAACGGGCCCAGAAGGCCGCCCGCCGCGACAAACAAGACAAACCCCTCCCGTAGCCCGCTAACCCCGGAAGACCCTTCGCGCCCCAACCATCCGGCAAGCCATTCGGGCGCCCCGAGCATCCGCAAGCCGTTCGACGCCCCGAGCACCCGGCATGCCGGTGCAGGCCATCGACGGGGTGATCGACTCCGGCTCCGGGACCGGCACTGGCACCAGACCTACACGGTGCAAGCCATCGAGGCGGCGATCAACGTCGCCACCGGCATCCGGGATCCGCATCCGGCATGCCGGTACAAACCATCGACGCGGTGATCGACTCCGGGATCAGCACAGGCATCAGCACCCGGCATCCGGCATCCGGCATCCGGCATCCGGACTCGAGGTATCAGACCTCCTGCAGCGATCGGTCCCAAAGCGCCCCACCGCCCGACACCACGCCCTCAACGCCGCCGACCACGGCCCTGCGCCGCCGCGGACCCTGCGCCCGCGAACTACTCGCCCCCCGCAGCGCACCAGCCGACCCAAGCCCCCGCGCACCCACCCGACCCGAACCGCCGCGCACCACCCGCCGCCGACCCACAGCTCCGCAGGTACATCTGCGGGCTCACGCGCAGCTGGTGAGCTCGCTCGCTGGAGCCCCAATCTGCGGCCGTTCCCCGCAACCAGGGGCGGGCATGCGTATCGCCATGAGTCCTCGAGCGCCCGGATCACTCCTCAAGTGGGGTTGACCCCTCGCCTGGTGGGTTACCCACTGTCATCCGGTACGCCAACCCACAACAAGGATGGTTAACCCCCTGCAAGGCAAGGCGGCGGTGCATGTGCTGCGGGCCAGGCTCGACATGTGGCGTTGGGAAGCGCATCGCCGCACCACCGCACACCGCACCACCGCACCGCCGATCGGTGCTCGGCTCGTGGCGCATGGGATGCGCTCGCTGCAGGGACGCTCGACGCGCCGAGGGGGCCGCCGGCCGATTGCCCGGAGGATCACATCGGACCTGCCCACAGCGACCACACCGTGAAGGAGGTTCGGACCGATCGTCGGGGTGGTCGGGGCGGTTCGGGACCGACGGCGGGCGTGCTCGGGGGCGGATTCCGACCGACCATCCCTCCGTGCCAAGCGGCGCTGTCGTCTACGTGGTCGCGCCGGTATCCGCCTCGTCCGTGTCACCACCCGGCTTCGTGTACGGCACCTTGGTGCGCCCAGGGTCTCGCCCAGAGATCGTCGGCGTGGTTGGGGCGGATTCGGACCGACCGCGGGGGTGCCCAGGGCGGATTCGGACCGATCGCCGGGTGGTTGGGCGGACTCGGACCGACCGCGGTGATGGCCAGGGCGGATTCGGACCGATCGCCGGGTGGTTGGGCGGACTCGGACCGACCGCGGTGGTGGCCAGGGCGGATTCGGATCGACCGCGGGGTGGTTGGGGCGGATTCGGACCG
>DASTVQ010000082.1:0-52772 GCA_035759015.1 Kribbella sp. | reverse complement strand
GGTCGGGAGGGGACCTGCCTGGCGGGTTTGTGGCTCCGCGGGTGCCGGGTTAGTGGCGGATGGCCTTTTCGGCGCCGGCACCGGTCAGTGAGCGGACCTCCATCTCGGCGAACTTGTCGACGTTGGTGGCTTCCTTGCTGGTCACCGTGCCCAGCCAGCCGAGCACGAAGGCCAGCGGGATGGAGACGATGCCGGGGTTGTCCAGCGGGAACCAGTGGAAGTCGATGGAGGTGTCGGTGATCATCGACAGACTGGCGTGGGTCTTGGCGTCCACCTTGCCGGACACGACCGGGGAGAAGGCGATCAGGATGATCGAGGATGCCAGCCCGCCGTAGATGCTCCACAGCGCCCCGCGGGTGTTGAAGCGCCGCCAGAAGAGCGAGTACAGGATGGTCGGCAGGTTCGCGCTCGCCGCGATGGCGAAGGCCAGGGCCACCAGGAACGCGATGTTCTGGCCGTTGGCGAAGATGCCGCCGATGATCGCGACGCCGCCGATCACCAGCACGGTGATCCGGGCGACCCGGACCTCACCGTCGGGGTTGACCTTGCCCTTCTTGATCACCTGGGCGTAGATGTCGTGGGCGAACGAGGCGCTCGCGGTGATCGTCAGGCCCGCCACCACCGCCAGGATGGTGGCGAAGGCGACCGCGGAGATCAAGCCGAGCAGGAGCTCGCCGCCCAGCTCGTACGCGAGCAACGGTGCGGCGGAGTTCACCTTGCCTGGCGCGGCCTTGATCGCGTCCGGCCCGACCAGGGCGGCAGCGCCGAAGCCGAGGACCAGGGTGAAGAGGTAGAAGACGCCGATGATCCAGATCGCCCAGGTCACGCTGCGCCGGGCCTCGCGCGACGTCGGCACCGTGTAGAACCGCATCAGCACGTGCGGCAGACCGGCAGTACCGAGAACCAGCGCCAGAGCGAGCGAGATGAAGTCGAGCTTGCTGATGCCGGTCGCGCCGTACTGGAGGCCGGGGTTCAGCAGCTTCTCGCCGGCCGCGCTCTTGTCGACCGCTCCGCCGAGCACCGAGGAGAGGTTGAAGCTGTACTTCGCCAGCACCCAGAGCGTCATGATCCCGGCGCCGATCACCAGCAGGACGGCCTTGACGATCTGGACCCAGGTAGTGCCCTTCATGCCACCGACCAGCACGTACGTGATCATCAGCAGGCCGACGACCGCGATGACGATGTTCTGCCCGGCGCGGCCGGAGACACCCAGCAGCAGGGCGACCAGGCCGCCGGCGCCGGCCATCTGCGCCAGCAGGTAGAAGAAGCTGACCACCAGGGTCGAGATGGCGGCGGCCATCCGCACCGGCCGCTGCTTGAGCCGGAACGACAACACGTCGGCCATGGTGAACCGACCCGTGTTGCGGAGCAGCTCTGCCACGAGCAGCAGAGCCACCAGCCAGGCGACGAGGAAGCCGATCGAGTACAGGAAGCCGTCGTACCCGTTCACGGCGATCGCGCCGGCGATGCCGAGGAAGGACGCGGCGGACAGGTAGTCGCCGGAGATCGCGATGCCGTTCTGCGGACCGGTGAAGGACCGGCCGCCGGCGTAGTAGTCGGCCGCGGTCCGGTTGTTCCGCGAGGCCCGGATGACGATCGCCAGCGTGGCGATCACGAACAGAGCGAAGATCGCGACGTTGACCGTCGGGTTGCCGATTTCGGTTGCCATCGGCAACAGCAGGGGTGCGCTCACTGGTCCACTCCTTCGATCAGGTGACGCATCCGCTCGGCCGCCGGGTCCACCTCACGGTCGGCCCAGCGCACGTACAACATCGTGATGGCGAAGGTGGAGACGAACTGGCCGAGCCCGAACAGCAGGGCGACGTTGATGTTCCCGCCGACACGGTGGGACATGAAGTCACCGGCATAGGCGGCCAGCAGGACGTAGGCGAAGTACCAGGCCAGGAAGAGGGCGGTCATCGGGAACACGAAGCGGCGGAACCGGCGACGCAGCTCGGAGAAGTCCGGTGACAGCTGGACATCTCGGTACGTCGTCAGTTCCGGATCGCCGTCCGCGCGTTGCGTTTGGCTCATCGCGGGACCTCCAGACGGGTCGGGCCGGGCGGAGTCCGGCGCAGAGGGGGATGCTCGTCCGAACTGTGCGACGCGTCACGTCGTCCGCGACAGGCCCGCGCGCTGGTGCAGCGCCCAGTGGCGCGCACCTCTCGCCCGGCGGGCCCCCGCGCTGCGACGAGCGGTAGGAACCGTACGACGAACGGCTGCCCGGTCGGTCGGTCCGCGAAGGCCGTGCTGCATCATCGTCGACGTGCCGAGTCTCGTACCGCCGATCGTCCCCGCCGGCCGGATGTGCGCTCATCCTCAGCCGACGCTGCTGGTGGATCAGTTGGTTCTGCGGCCCTGGCAGTCGTCGGATGCGCGGCAGGTTGCCGAGGCTTATCAAGATCCGGCCATTCGACGCTGGCACGTCCGATCGATGACCGACGCCGAAGCGCTGGCCTGGGTGCGTTCGTGGCCGCGTCGTTGGGCAGCCGAGACCGGCGCCGGCTGGGCCGTGGACGATCACGGCGTACTGCTCGGTCGGGTGGGCTTTCGCGTCGACCTGGCGGAAGGTTCAGCCGAGGCCGGGTACTGGGTCGTCCCGGCCGCTCGGGGCCGCGGCGTCGCTCCTTGCGCTCTTCGGGCGGTTACCGAGTGGATGTTCGCCAATGTCGGCCTGCACCGGATCGAACTGTCCCACTCGAGCGCCAACGAGGCGTCCTGCCGCGTCGCGATGAAGGCGGGCTATCTGTACGAAGGCACGAGGCGTGCGCAGATTCGTCACGCGGACGGCTGGCACGACATGCACCTGCACGCGCGTCTGGAAGGCGACCTGGTCCCGACGGACCAGGCGTGAGCGGGCGACGTTCAGAAGCTGCGGTCGACGTCGACCGCCTCGGGCGTGTGCAGGCGGACCATGCTGCGGGCGGTGCCGGCCGGGATCTTGTGCGGGGTCAGCTTGGACACCACGATCACCGTGACGAAGGCGAGGGGCATCGTCCAGGCGGCCGGCTGGCCGATCAACGCGCCACCCCAGCCGCCGACCGGCGGACCGGCCACATTCACCAGTACGGCGGCGATCGCCGCGGAACCGCCCACCACGAGGCCGGCGGCGGCGCCGATCGTGGACATCCGGCGCCACCAGATCCCCAGCACCAGCAGGGGACAGAACGTCGACGCGGCCACCGCGAAGGCCAGACCCACCGTGTCGGCGAGGCTCAGCGAGCCGGTCAGGTTCCACGCCAGGTAGGGCACCGCGATCGCCAGCAGGGCAGCGATCCGGAAGCTGTTCACCGCCACGTAGTCGCCACCCGTCAGCCGGCCCAGCCTGGCTCGCAGCAGGTCCTGGTCGATCACCCCGGCGATGGCGACGGTCAACCCGGATGACGTGGACAGGAAGGCGGCGAAGGCTCCAGCCGCGACCAGAGCGCCGAGTACGTCCCCAGCCGTGCCGGGGAAGATCCGGCCGGGCAGTTCCAGCACCACGGTGTCTGCTGCACCGTTGACCAACTCGGGCGCGAAGCTCCGCCCAAGCACGGCGTACAGGGGTGGGAACAGGTAGAAGACGCCGAGCAGGGCGAGCACGACGACCGTGGTGCGGCGAGCCGCGCGCCCGTCCGGGTTCGTGTAGAAGCGGACCAGCACGTGCGGCAGGCCCATGGTGCCGAAGCAAAGCGCCAGAAGCAGCGAGTACGTCGCGTACAGGGGATGGTCGCGGCCACCCAGCCGGGACAGCGGCTGGGCCCATTCCGACCCGGCGCCCTGCAGCGACTCGAGAACGCCGACCGGCTGGTCCATCGAGCGCCACACGATCAGGATGACGAAGATGGGCGCGGCCAGGGCGGTGAGCTTCAGCCAGTACTGGAACGCCTGCACGAAGGTGATGGAGCGCATCCCACCGGCGGCGACGTTGATCACCACGATCGCAGCGACGACTGCGGCGCCGACGCTGGGCGGAGCCCCGGTGACGGTCCGCACGGTAAGCCCGGCACCGTGCAACTGCGGCAGCAGGTAGAGCGAGCCGATGCCGACGACCAGAGCCGAGCAGATCCGGCGGACCACCTGGGACTCGAAGCGGGTCTCCGCGAAATCGGCCAAGGTGTACGCACCCGACCTGCGCAGCGGCGCCGCGATCAGCACCAGCAGCATCAGATAGCCGACCGTGTAGCCGACCGAGAACCACAGCATGTCGGCACCATTGACCAGGACCAGCCCAGCGACACCGAGGAAGGACGCCGCGGAGAGGTACTCGCCGCTGATGGCGGAGGCGTTCCAACGTGGTGACACTGCCCGGCTCGCGACGTAGAAATCGCTGGTGGTGCGGGAGATCCGCAGTCCGAACAAGCCGATCACGATCGTCGCAACGACCACCAACCCGATCGCTGTCAGGCTCATCGCCGGCGACATCAGAGCGCTCCCAGGACGGACCTGCCGGGGCGCATCAGCGTCGCCCGACGAACTCGGTGAACTCGGCCTCGATGCGCTCGGCATGCCGCACGTAGATGCGAGCCGCCAGGTAGACGACCGGGTAGACGGCGACGCCGAGCAGCAGCCACGGCAACGGCACTCCGAGAACGGTCAGCGTCCGGGTTGACGGCACCACCGCGAACAGCAGCGGCAATCCGCCCAGGACGAGCACCGCGCCGGCGATCACGAGGAGCGCCAGGCGGAGCTGGGCGTGGATCAGCGACTGCATGTAGACCTCGCCCACCCGCGTCTGCTCGTCGATCTCGCGGGTCCCGGTGTGCGTCGCCTGGCGCCGGGCGGCGCTGGTCCGCGGGCTGGTCACCCGGACCCGCCGCGGTCCGTCGCCGGTGGTGCTCATCGGCGCGTCACCCGCGCAACGAGGTCGAGCGGACCAGGAGGTCACGCAGTTCGCGAGTGTGCCGGCGGCTGACCGGCAGCCAGTCGTTGCCGACCCGGACCGCGCAGCGGCCGCTTTCCACCCTCATCTCGTCCACGTGCGCCAGCGCCACCAGCGTGCTGCGGTGGATCCGGGTGAACCCCGACTCGCGCCAGCGGTCCTCCAACGTGCTGAGCGGGATCCTGACCAGGTGGGAGGTCTGCCCGGTGTGCAGCCGGGCGTAGTCGCCCTGGGCCTCGACGTACCGGACGTCGGACCGCTGCACGAACCGGGTCACCCCGGCCAGCTCGACCGGGATCACCTCGTCGTCGAACTCGTCCTGCGTCGTGCCCGGCCCGACGGCGCCCTGGGACCCGGCGACCACCCGGCGGACCGCCTCGGCCAGCCGTTCGGCACGCACCGGCTTCATCACGTAGTCCGCCGCCTCCAGGTCGAACGCCGCCACCGCGTGCTCGTCGTACGCGGTGACGAAGACGATCTGCGGGCGGCTGGCGAACTTGGACAGCACCCGGGCCAGGTCGATGCCGTCCAGCCCGGGCATCTTGATGTCGCAGAACACCACGTCGAGGTCGGCGCCCTGCAGGATCTTCAGCGCGTCCGGCCCGTTGGACGCGGACCGGATCTCACCGATCCGGTCGTCGCGGGACAGCAGATACACCAGTTCCGCCAGCGCCGGCTCCTCGTCGTCGGCGACCAGCGCACGCAGGGGAGAGTCGGCCATGCGGGCCAGGTTATGCCGAGGCGTGCACGCCTGAGGAGTATTTGGGCACCCGGAAGCTCACCTTCGTGCCCGCCTCCAGTGCCGTTTCCACCACCAGGCCGTACGCGTCGCCGTACACCTGACGCAGCCGCGCGTCGACGTTGCCGAGCCCGACCGAGTCCCCGTCGGACTCACCGGCCAGGGCCGCCCGGATCACCTCCGGGTCGCTGCCGGCGCCGTCGTCCTCGACGCTGATCTCCGCCTCCGAGCCCCGGTCGAGCGCCCGGATGGTGATCCGGCCGGTCCCGGTCGTGCCCTCCAGCCCGTGCCGTACGGCGTTCTCGACCAGCGGTTGGACGACCAGGAACGGGATGGCCACGGACAGCACCTCCGGCGCGACGAGCAGTGACACCGTCAGCCGTTGGCCGAACCGCGCCTGCTCCAGCACCAGGTAGCGCTCGACGTTGCGCAGCTCGTCCGACAAGGTCGTGAACTCACCGCCTCGGCGCAGGGCGTAGCGGGAGAAGTCCGCGAACTCCAGCAGCAGGTCCCTCGCCCGCTCCGGGTCGGTCCGTACGAACGAGGCGATCGCGGCCAGCGCGTTGTAGATGAAGTGTGGGCTGATCTGGGCCCGCAGTGCCCGCAGCTCCGCCTCCATCGCCCGGGTGCGCTCCTTGTTCAGCTCGGCCAGCTCCACCTGGCCGGACACCCAGCGAGCCACCTCCTCGGTGGCCCGCACCAGGGCCGCGGTCGACCGCGGGCTGTAGGCGACCAGCACCGCGACGACCCGATCCTCCGTCACGATCGGTGCCACCACCGCCGTACGGATCGGGCATTGCGGATCACCGCAGGCGACGTCGTTGGGGCCCAGGACGGCGGTCCTGCCGGTCCGCAGTGTCATGGCCGCAAGTGCCCGCGCATCGACTCGGTGGTTGCTCTCGTACGCACCGCCGACCCCGTCCCACGCGAGCACGCCGGACGAGTCGCAGATCGCGATCGCCGCCGTGTCGAGCAGGTCCCGCAGATGCTTGCTGGCCTTGCTCGCCGCGGCCGGGGTCAGACCTTCGCGGAGGCTTGGCGTGGCCAGTGACGCGGTGTGCAGGGTCGCGTACGTCGCCTTGTCGGCAGGGGTGCCGAAATGTTTCCTCCGCCGGGCGAACATGCTCGAACGGTAGCCTGCTCAGCCCTTCGCACGCGGGGCGAAGGCCTCCAGTGCCTCGGTGTCGGAGTAGTTCGTCCGGACGTACTCGTCCGCCCAGGCGCCGGCCCCCTCGTACGACGAGGCACTGGTGACGGCGTCCGCAGCGCTGTCCGGGTCGAGCCGGCTCCGTCTGAGCTGGACACCGCCATCGAGCATGGCCCAGCTCGGCCCAGGTGCGCCGTACGGCATGCCGACGCTGCCCGCGTTGACCACCAGCCGACGGTCCACCTGGCGCGCGAACGGCATGTGCGTGTGGCCGCAGACCACCGTGCGAACCTCGGCCGGTACGCCGCCGAGCACGTCGGCCCAGCGGGAGATCGGGCTGTCGACGAGCACCATCTCCTCGTCGTCTCGCGGGGTGGCGTGGCAGAAGAGGACCGGCCCGAGCCCCTCGATCTCCAGCGTGACGGTCGTCGGGAGGCCGGCGAGCAGGTCGAGCTGGTCGGGGCGCAACTGGTCGGCCGCCCAAGGGCTGATCTGGTCCGGCGGCTCGCCACCCTCGCCCCGGGCGAAGGCGACCAGCTCCCGGTCCGCGTTGCCACGCACCCAGACGGCCCGTTCACCAAGCGAGACGAGGAGATCCAGCGTCTCCACCGGCTGCGGGCCGGCGGCTATGTCACCGGTCAGCACGATCCGGTCGGCACCCTGCACGTCAGGCTCGGCCAGCACCGCCTCCAGCGCAGGCAGCACCCCATGAATGTCCGACAGCACGGCAACCCGAGTCAGTTCCATGCAGTCAGTCTGTCGGTGATCGGAGTCCAGGCGAACTTGATTTGCTGCGGGCAGACAGGCGCCGGCACTCGGTCAGCTGAGGAGGAGATCCTTGGTGCTCAGTGGGGTGGCGAGCTCGCACGCACCGGTGCTGATCGCGCAGCGGATGATGGCGGCCTTCGTCTCCGAGCCGTCATCGGCCACCATCAGCAGGTGCTCGTCGTCCTCGGCGACCGTGTTCCGGAAGGAGACGCCGGACCATTCCCGCCGCAGGTTGCCGGTGGTCGCGTCGAGGGCCGCGCTCAGGCCGTCGGCGTAGCCGTCCTGGGACGGCGGTGCGCCGATGACGGTCCGGTCGTCGGGCGTGAAGCCCTTGAGCTGGTAGTCGCAGGTTCGCCACAGGCGCCTGCCCGAGGCGATCTCGGTCAACGCCGAGCAGGTGCCGAAGTCGGCCAGGACGTTCATCGAGCCCGCGACCGCGCCGCCGCGGGAAATGGCTGTCGGGGACGGCACGGTCTTCACCTTGGTGGCAGCCGGTTCGCCGGGCACCCACGAGTACAGGCTCCAGGTCGTGGCTTCACTGCTGTCCTTGGCCCTGAAGTACACCGTCTTGTCGACGTAGGCCAGCACGAGCACGTCGAACGCGTCCGGCACCGAAACCTCCCGGATCGAGCCGTCAGTGCCAGTCTCGGCGTAGACCTTGCCGCCCTTGCGCGCGAGGCCGTCCGCGTTGGTCCTGGTGCCGGCGTAGGCGGCGTCGGCGCCCTCCTCGCTCATCACCAGCGAGGTGACACCGGCGACGCTCTCGATCTCGCCGGTACTGCGGATCCGGAGCAGCTCGCTTCCAGCGCCCTTCGTCAGCACGGCCAGTACGACGTTGCCGTGGCGGGCGACGTCGACGATCTGGCTCGAGCCTGGGATCTTCACCGTTTCCCCTGCGCCTCCGCGAACCTCCCGACCGACGAGGTAGGTGACCTGCGGAGCCCGGCCACTGGGGAGGTCTGCGAGCGTGAGCTTGATCTTCACCGGCGCCACCTTCGCCGTCGGGGCAGAGGTCGACGGCTTCGGCGTCGCGGTGCCCGAGACCGGGGGGGTCGATGGTGAGGCCGGCGGCGTGGCCGGGGCGGTGCCGCCGATCAGCGGTGCGGCTGCGTCGCCACCTGCCTCGGGACCCTGGCGCGACGCGATCGCACCGCCCGTCACCACCGCGGCCACGGCGACGGCGGCGACCAACGCCACCAGCCGCCCGCTGTCCGCCTTCATGCGGCACCCGGTCCGTGCTTGGATCTCACGCTCGATTGTCCCATCGGTACAGGCCGGATCTGTCACCCGTCAGACGCCCGAACCTCCCGCATTGTTCGCTCCACTCCCCACCAGCTCACAAGCGCCCCCGCTTGCCACGACGGCCCAGGGCTGCCGTTCCCGACGCGTCAGGCGTAGCTCCGTTCGGGGTGAGGGCTGTGCAGGTGCTCGGCGAGCTGGCGGCGGTAACCGGACAGCCGGCTTGTACGGTTGACGGTCACTGCGCCGACGAGTCGCTCGCTGCGGTGGTAGGTCACGACCAGGCGCGCCTTGAGCACGTCGTGCTCGACCACGTGTGGCGAGCCCAGGTGCGGCAGGCCGATGGAACGCAGGTTCGTGCCGTGCAGGTCGGACCAGAACGACGGCACCGGCTCGAACGGCGCCTGCTGATCGGGGTCGAGCAGATTGCGGGCGGCGGCTTCGGCTTGTTCGATCGCGTTGCTCCAATGACCCAGCCCCAGGAGGGCCTCCTCCGCGAGGGGATGCGGCCAGCGGACGATGTCACCAGCCGCCACTACGTTGGGTACGGGACCACCACCGTCCGCGAGCAGCGGATGCAGCAAAGCGTCACAGACCAGGCCCTGGTCAAGGACAAGGCCCGAGCCGCTGAGCCAGTCGGTGTTGGGCTCGGCGCCGATGGCCAGGACGGCCGCCTCCGCCCGGACGTCCTGGCCGTCGGTCAGCCGGGCACCACTGAGGCTGCCGTCGGGGCCGGCGATGAACTCGGCGACACCGGTACCCGACCTGAGGTCGACCCCTGCGCCGCGGTGCAGGTCGGCCACGAACTCCCCGACAGGTTCGCCGGTCGCTGCCAGCAGGGGCAGACGATGGCGATCGACCAGGGTCACGTCGGCGCCGAGCGCTCGGGCCGTCGACGCGATCTCGTTGCCGAGGAAGCCGCCACCCACGACGAGCAGGCGAGTCTCGCCGGTCAGAGCTTTGCCCAACCCCAGAGCATCGTCGATCGTCCGGAGCGTGACCACACCCCCGGGCGTCGGGCTCGAGCCGGGCCAACCACGCGCACGCACACCGGTGGCCAGTACGAGCCCGTCATACGGCAGCGCGCGGCCGTCGGCCAGCCACACCGTCTGGTCGCCGGGATCGAGCGCCGCCGCGGCGGTCCCCAGCTCCCAGCGAGCGTCGAGGTCGGCCGATCGGGGCAGAGCGAGCTGCTCCTGGTTCCATGCACCACTGAGCAGTTGCTTGGACAGGGGTGGCCGGTCGTAGGGAAGGTGCGGTTCGTCGCCGACGATCGTCAGCTGCCCGTCGAAGCCCGTGTGCCGGAGCATCTCGGCGGCTCGCAAGCCGGCCAACGACGCGCCCACCACGACGATCCGGCGCAGCCCCGCACTCATTGCTCTCCGGTCAGCGTGATCGCCCGTACCGGGCAGGCGGTTGCGGCAGCGCGGATCTTGTCGTCGAATCCCGCGGGCGGTTCGGCCACGTAGGTGAGCTGCTCGTCGTCGTCGAACGCGAAGATTTCCGGCGCGGCGAACACGCACTGGCCGTGGTTCTCGCACGTGCTCAGGTCGACCGAGACACGGATCATGACCGGCCCTCCCCGCCGACGAGCGCCGGCAACGGCGGGTTGAACCTCGAGTACGCCGGTGGTGTCCACTCCAGCGGGCTGGCGTGCTCGAGCTGTACGACACTGTGAAGCTGGAAGTCGAGTTGCCGTTGCGCGCCGGGCAGTCGCTGATCCGGCGACGGCTCCCAGTCGACCTGTGCGCGCCCCGTCAGCTGCAAAGTGGTGCCGGACCGCCAGTCGACGAACAGCAGCCCGGCGGACGGGTCCTGTTGCAGGTTGCCCAAGGTCATCATCATGGCGTTGCCGATGTAGTCCGGCCAGCGCAGTGCCCGCGGTCCGACCACCTGCACGAACCCGGGGTTCCCCCCGCGGTGCGAGGCATCAGCATCGCCCGCCGCCGACCTGGTGGCGACGAAGAAGGTGTCCGCCCGGGTCACCAGCCGCAGCTGATCCTCGGTGAGGAAGTCCGTCGTCGTCGCCGACACTGCTCCTCGCCGTTGCGGGGCGACCTTCGGGCTGCGCTGCTGGATGTACTTCGGGCAATTGGCATAGACCTGGTCCGCCGTGATCCGCAGCCCGGACGGGGTGGGCTCCGCCTGCCCGTTCAGCCGCATCCGGCGGCGGGTCGAGGGATCGATGACGATCGCCCCGACCGGCGTGGACGACTGCAGGACTGCGGCCAGCGGATCGCCCGGGGCCGGGCGTGCCGCCACATCGAGAGTGGTCTCGTCGGGAGCGCTCGCGAAGCCCGGCGGCCCGGTGAGCAGTGAGGCCCACATCCGGCCGTCGGGATCCGCCGCCCCGAGGACGAGCATGGGCTGCTCGCCGATGAAGGCGGCCGCGACCGGCGGAATGGTGGTACCGATCGCGCGCAAGGCGATGTCGGCTTGATCTCGCAGGCCGGCTCGACGCTGGGCGGCGTGCTCGCCGGGGTGGTATCTGACAGGCGTGGTCATCTGGTCTCCGCACGGGGGGTCTGGACGTGGAAGTCACCGCTGCCGCGGTCCACGACGTCCCTGCCGGCACGTGGGACCGCAGCAGCGGCGCTGCCGCGACCGTTGGCGGCGCTGCGGTCACGACAGCGCCTCGGCCGAGGCGGCGCCGCGGTCGTAGCGGCGCTGGTTCAGCGGATCAGAAGAACCCGCAGGTCGGGGCGGCACCGGACGGCGCGGGTGCCTCCACGCCGCTGGGTGTGTAGACCTCGAGCCGGATGCCGTCCGGGTCGGTGAAGAACACTCCGCCCGAGCCGACCCCCTCGCCGTGCGGCACGACGCCGTCGTACAGGAACTGCGAACCGAACTTCTCCAGAGCGGTCTGCACCTGGTGGACCTCGTCGAGGCTCTCGACCTGGAACGAGAGGTGGTGCAGACCGGGCTGTGCGGTCTCGAAGCTGCCGTCGGACTGCTGCCACAACGTCAGCAGCAGCTTCCCGCCGTGGCCGAGGAAGGCCCAGCGGCGATCGGGCTCGGAACCCTCCGCCTGCACCTCGAACCCCAGCACCTGCCGGTAGAAGGCCGTCGAGCGGTCGAGATCGGTGACGTTCAGCCCCACATGGCCGGTCTTCAGCGCGGTGGGAACAGCGGTGGTCGTCATGACACTCCTCAGTTGAATGGGTTCTAACCCTTGATTGCCCTAATACTGGGTAGAAGTCGTCTACCCTGTCAAGTGGCGATCATGGGTTAGGATCATCGCCATGCCGATTACGCAGGACCCACGTCCGCTGGTGGGTGAGCCGCTGAGCCTGGATCTGCTCAACACCGTGTGGATCGACGGCGGTCGCCGCCATGACCTGCTCGACGACGTCGACGGGCTCCGCATCTGGCTGGCCGGGACCGGGCGCCGGGACCTGCCCGAGGCGTCAGAGGCGGCGCGGCAGTCGCTGGTCGGGGCTCGGGAGGTGTTGCGCGGATGGCTCACCGGGCAGGGCTCCGCCGACGCGCTGAACGCGATCCTCGCCCGTGGTCGACTGGTCAGGCGGCTGGATGTGGACGGTCCGACCATGACCGCCGAGACGGCCGAGCCGGCGGACCTCGCCGCCTGGCTCGCGCTGAATGACTACCTCGGCCTGCTCGAGCGGGACCCGAGCCGGATCAGGCGCTGTGCGCACCCCGACTGCGTGCTGCACTTCTACGACATCAGCCCGAAGGGCAACCGCCGGTGGTGCTCGATGGCGGGCTGCGGCAACCGCGCGAAGGCGGCCCGGCACTACGCCCGGACCAAGGAGCAATGACCGTGCACCGGCTCACCGAGGACGCGGCCAGACCGGGCGATCGAGCATAATGCGGGGATGGACCAGCCACCCCGGATCGGCCGGTACTCCCTGGTCCGCCGGGTGGGCGCAGGGGGTTTCGCGACCGTCTGGCTGGCGTACGACGAGCAGTTGGACGCCGAGGTCGCCGTCAAGATCCTGTCGGACCTCTGGATCGACGAGGAGGACGTCCGCCGCCGCTTCCTGGCCGAGGGACGGTTCCTGCGCCGGGTCGACTCCCCGTACGTGGTCGGCGTCCACGACGTCGGCGAGACCGAGGACGGCCGCCCGTACCTGGTCCTGACCTACGCCGACGGCGGTTCGCTGGCGGACCGGATCAAGGCCGGCCCGCTGGAGGTCGGGAAGGTTGTCGATGTCGTGTCGCAGGCGGGTCGTGGCCTGCAGCAACTGCACAACCACGGCGTTTTGCACCGCGACGTGAAACCGGCCAACGTGTTGTTCCGGTCCGACCCGCCCGGTGAACGGGCGATGCTGGGTGATCTCGGCCTCGGCAAGTCGCTGGAGGCCGTCTCGCAGCTGACCATGCCGGGCGGCACACCCGCATACGTGGCGCCGGAGCAGGTGATGGGCGAACAGCTCGATCAGCGCGCCGACCTGTACTCGCTCGGTGCCGTCGCCTACGCGGCGTTCACCGGGCAGGCGCCGCACGGGGTGGTGACGCTTGGCGCAGTGATGCGGATCGATGCGCCGCCGCCGTTGATGACCTCCTTGCGGCCTGAGATCCCCGCCGCGATCGATGCCGTCGTACGGCGGGCCCTGGAGCCGGACCGGGAACGGCGCTGGCCCGACCTGAGCGGTTTCCTCACGGCGCTGCGCGTCGCCCACGAGACCGGCGAGCTGCCGCCCGGGCTGGAGCCGTCCGAGGCGCGCCCCACGGGTGGCACTGCCACGGGTGGGATTGGCGAGCAGCCGACGGCCCTGTCCGATTCGTCGATGGCGACGGTGCCAGGCCATCCGAAGACCGCGGAGACCAGTACAGCCGCGGAGGCGGAGGCCTCGACGACCATGCAGGTCGGCGCGGTCGGCGACGAGGCAGCGGGTCCGCGAGCCGGCGTGGAGGACAAGCGGAGTAGTGGTCGGCGGGCTCGAGTGATTGCCGGCGTCGCGGCCGTCGTACTCGCCGGCGGTGGCGGTCTCGCCGGCTACGAGGTCGTAGCCCGCCGCCCGGTCAAGGTGACGGACTCCACGGGCCGGCTCTCGGTCGAGGCGCCGCGGTCGTGGTCGCAGAAGGCGGTCAACGGCTGGACCCCGCCTGGGGGGTCGGTTCAGCCGGGGCTGCTCGTCAGCAGGGATGCCGAGGCCTGGCAGTCGCCCTCGGGTGCGCCGGGAGTTTTCGTCGGGGTCTCCCCGGACACGACGCTCCCGACGACCGTCGCGGCACCCTCCGATTGCACGGCGCGGCCAGGCGCTCCGGACCGCAGCCCGGTCGATGACAAGACCGCCGTCACCTTCTGGTTCGCCTGCTCGGGCGGTACGGCGGTGGCGCAGCGTTTCGTGCGGGTCGCCCAGCAGGAGTCCCTGCGGATCCAGGTCCGCGCTGACAGCGACGAGCAGGCCGAGGACGTGCTCGGCTCCGCGACGTACCGGCCCGATTAGGAGCCTTGCTGCCGTCCCGGTTCCACCACGGGGAAGCGGTGCATGGAATCCTCTCGATCGAGTAGGTCGGACCGCGACCATAGATCGATCGGGCCGGCGACAGTTGGGTCCAGGCCCGCGTTCGCTCGGGGAGGCCGAGATCACCTGGTTCGTCTCGGTGGATGCGCCGTACGGTAGGCCGCATGACCCGAGAAGACCTGTCCGCGGCGATCGACCGCGTCCTGCCCTCCGTCCGCGCCGATCTCGAGGATCTCGTCCGGATCCCGTCGGTCAGCGCGGACCCCGCCCGTGCCGGCGACGTCCAGCGCTCCGCGGAGGCGACCGCGGCGCTGTTCGAGGCCGAGGGGTTCTCGGTCCGCATCGTCCGCGCCGGCGAGGGCGCGCCAGCCGTGATCGCGAAGAAGCCGGCGCCGGCCGGCAAGCCGACGGTGCTGCTGTACGCGCACCACGACGTTCAGCCGACCGGCGCGGTGGAGGAGTGGACCTCGCCGCCGTTCGAGCCGACCGAGCGGGGCGATCGGCTCTACGGCCGCGGCGCGGCCGACGACAAGGCCGGCATCGCCGCCCACCTTGCCGCCGTACGGGCCTTCGGCAACGACCTGCCGGTCGGCGTGACGGTCTTCGTGGAGGGCGAGGAGGAGATCGGCTCGCCGACCCTGACCGCCCTGCTGGCCGAGTACGCCGACGAGTTGACCGCGGATGCCATCGTGATCGCCGACTCGGGCAATTTCGCGATCGGGCAGCCCGCACTCACCATCTCGCTCCGCGGCCTGGTCGACTGCTACGTGGAGGTCCGGACGCTGAAGCACGCGGTGCACTCCGGCCTGTACGGCGGCGCCGCGCCGGACGCGCTGTCGGCGCTGTGCCGGCTGCTCGCCACCCTGCACACCGAAGACGGTGACGTCGCCGTGGACGGCTTGCACGCGGGCCGCGCGGCAGACCTGGAGTACCCGCAGGAGCGGTTCCGGGAGGAGTCGAGCCTGCTGGACAGCGTCCACCTGATCGGCTCAGGCTCGCTGGTGGACCGCCTCTGGACCCGCCCGGCCGTCGCGGTGCTGGCCATCGACGCGCCCCGGGTCGCGGACGCCAGCAACACGCTGGTGCCGGTCGCGCGGGCGAAGGTGAGCCTGCGGGTGGCGCCGGGCGATGACGCCGTCAAGGCGCTGGAGGCGCTGCGCAACCACCTGGAGGAGAACGCGCCCTGGGGTGCGGAGGTGACCGTGCGGGACGGAGAGAAGGGCCAGCCCTGCAGCATCAACGCCCACGGCCCGGCGTACGACGCCGCGCGCGCGGCCTTCGCCGCGGCCTGGGGAGTGGAGCCGGTCGACACCGGCATGGGTGGCTCGATCCCCTTCATCGCGGAGTTCCAGGAGGCCTTCCCGCGGGCGGCCGTGATGGTGACAGGCGTGGAGGACCCGGACACCCGGGCGCACGGCGTCGACGAGGGCCTGCACCTGGAGGAGTTCACCAAGGTCTGCCTCGCCGAGGCCCACCTCCTACGGAACCTCTCCCGCCTGCCCACACCCCTGGCCTGACCCGCCTGGCCCCGGCCTGGTGGATCACCGCGGGCCGGGGTTCGGGGATGGGCGCGCGGGCTGCGCTGGGCGGGGTGGCGGCCGCGGGGACCACTCGGCAACACGGCAGATCGGACCTGCCCTGGCATGGCGACCTGCCTTTGACATAAGTTTCGGCGGGTGAAGATCGCAGTCGTGCGAGAGACCAGACCTGCGGAGCGCCGGGTGGCGCTGGTGCCGGAGCAAGTCGCCAAACTCATCCAGCTCGGCTACGAGGTCGCGGTCGAACCCGCGGCCGGCGAGCGCGCGCTTTACTCCGACGATGCCTACCGCGACGCCGGCGCCGAGGTGGCCTGGGGCGCCGATCACGCGGCCACCGTGGTGGCATCGGTTCAGCCGCTGGAGCGGGAGCGGCTGCTGCGGCTCCGCGCCGGGACCGCCCTGATCTCGTTCCTGCCCACCAACCCGCCGGACGTGGTCCGTACGGCCGCCAGGGCCAAGCTGACCGCGTTCGCGATGGAGCTGATCCCACGGATCTCCCGGGCCCAGTCGATGGACGCGCTGTCCTCACAGGCCCTGGTCGCCGGGTATCGCGCTGCCATCGTCGCGGCGGAACGCCTGCCGCGGTTCTTCCCGCTCAGCATGACGGCAGCCGGCACCGTGCCACCCGCGCAGGTCGTCGTCCTCGGTGCCGGTGTCGCCGGACTGCAGGCGATCGCCACCGCCAGGCGGCTCGGCGCTGTCGTGAAGGCGTACGACGTCCGCGCCGCCGCGGCCGAGGAGATCGCGTCGATGGGCGCGCAGTCGATCGACCTGGAGCTCGGCACGCTGGAGGGCGAAGGCGGCTACGCGCGGGAGATGACCCCGCAGCGGGCCGAGCTGCAGCGTGAACGGCTCACCCCGTACGTCGCCGCGGCGGACGCGCTGATCACCACTGCGGCCGTGCCGGGTCGGACCGCCCCCCTGCTGGTGACCCGGTCGATGGTCGAGCAGATGAAGCCGGGCTCGGTCGTGATCGACCTGGCCTCGGAGTCCGGCGGCAACGTCGAGGGCTCGATAGCCGGTACCGAGCTGACGGTCGGCAACGCCCTGGTCTGGGGCGGTGCCAACGTACCGAGCCAGATGGCCGGCCCGGCCAGCCGGCTGTACGGCCAGAATGTCGCGAACCTGATCACGCTGATGACCCGCAACGCCGCCTTCGACCCGGACTTCGACGACGAGATCGTCGCCGGCTGCTGCGTCACCCATGATGGAGCTGTGCTGCACGAGCCGACCCGCGAGCTTCTGGAAGGACCGCTCGGATGACCGAGTCCATAGCCCTGCTGACGATCTTCGTGCTCAGCGCGTTCGTCGGGGTCGAGGTGATCAGCAAGGTCTCCTCGACCCTGCACACGCCGCTGATGTCCGGCGCGAACGCGATTCACGGCGTCATCCTCGTCGGCGCGATCATCGTCACCGGCGAGGCCGACTCGGCGATCGTGGTCGTGATCGGCCTGCTCGCGGTGCTGCTGGCCACGGTGAACATGGTCGGCGGCTTCGTGGTCACCGACCGGATGCTGGAGATGTTCCGTGGTCCCGGGGGTCGTAAGAAGGAGCTGCACAAGTGATCGCCACCTGGGCCCAGCTCGGCTACCTGGTCGCAGCGGTCTGCTTCATCGTCGCGCTGAAGGCCCTGTCCTCCCCGCGGACGGCCCGGGCCGGCAACCTGCTCGGCGCAGCCGGAGCGGTGCTCGCGGTCGTGATCACCTTCCTCGCCTACAAGCCCGATCACCTGGTGCCCATCCTGATCGCCCTCCTGATCGGCACCGTGGGCGGCGCGATCGGCTCTCGCCGCGTCCAGATGACGCACATGCCGCAACTTGTAGCCCTGTTCAACGGCGTCGGTGGTGGCGCCGCCGCCCTGGTCGCGCTGATCGAGCTCGGTGAGGTCTCCGGTGACGACACCGTCGCGGCGATCGCGACTGCCTTCACCATCTTGATCGGTACGGTCAGCTTCTCCGGCTCGGCGGTGACGTTCGCCAAGCTGCAGGAGCTGATGACGACGCGGCCGGTCACGTTCCCCGGTCTGCCCGTGCTGTTCGTGGCCGGCCTGCTGGGCGGTATCGCGGTGTCGGTCTGGATGGTCTCGGACCCGCGGGCCTGGGTCGGCGTGCTGCTGAGCCTGGTCGGGTTGGCCATCGGCGTGATGCTGGTCCTGCCGGTCGGTGGCGCCGACGTACCTATCGTCATCTCGCTGCTGAACGCCTTCACCGGTCTGACCGTCGCGGCCGGCGGCTACGTCCTCGGCAACACGCTGCTGCTGGTGGCTGGCACCCTTGTCGGGGCCGCCGGATCGCTGCTGACCAAGCTGATGGCCGACGCGATGGGCCGCTCGGTCTTCAACATCCTCTTCGGCGCGGTTCGGGGCGGCTCCACCCTCGGTGCGGGCCAGGCGTCGGAACGCCCGGTCATCTCCGGCGGCGCGGAGGACATCGCGATCCTCCTCGCCTACGCGCAGAAGGTCATCATCATCCCGGGCTACGGCCTGGCCGTCGCCCAGGCACAGCACGCCCTGCGTGACCTGGTCGAGGAGCTGCAGGGCCGCGGCGTCAAGGTCGACTACGCGATCCACCCGGTCGCCGGACGGATGCCCGGCCACATGAACGTCCTGCTGGCCGAGGCGCAGGTGCCCTACGACCAGCTGCGCGAGATGGACGACATCAACGGCGACTTCAAGCAGACCGACGTGGTGCTCGTGGTCGGCGCCAACGACGTGGTCAACCCGGCCGCCCGGACGACGCCCAGCGCTCCCATCTACGGAATGCCGATCCTGAACGCCGACGAGGCCAAGCGGGTCATCTTCCTGAAGCGGTCGATGCGCCCGGGCTTCGCTGGGATCGAGAACGAGCTGCTCTACGACCCGAAGACCACCCTGCTCTTCGGAGACGCCCGCGACTCCCTCACCAAACTCCTGGCTGCCGTCAAGAACGTCTGACCATCAGCGGCGTCGCCCTCACCTCGAACGGGATCTCTCCACGTTACGAGGAAGCCATCGCTGCATGTGAAGCTTGACGCCAGTGCATCGAGCAGTCTACGTTGCTTAGCTATATGGCTAACTCGCTATCGGATCGCTGCAAGGCAGTGTCGCACCCGGGCAGGCTGGATCTGCTCCGGTGGCTGAAGGATCCTGCCGCGCATTTCCCGCCACAGGTCGACGGTGACCTCGTTGCCGATGGTGTGTGTGCGGTGTTCATCGCCCGGAAGTGGGGCGTCGCTCAACCAACGGCGTCGCGACACCTGAAGCTACTGACCGATGCTGGACTGATAGTGGCCACCCGCAAGAAGGGCTGGGTCTTCTATCGCCGCGATGAAGCGGCATGCGCGGCGCTCAAATCCGACTTGGAGAACAGCTTGTGACCACACCCTCGATGCACGCCCTGACGGCTGCATCCGCCGCAGCATCGGAGTACCTCCGCACCGTAGAGACCCGAACGGTCGCGCCGGAACCGGATGCACTGGCGATGATGGCGCGGTTGACGCAGCCACTGGGAGAGGATCCGACCGATCCGGACGAGGTGGTTCGGGCGCTGCACGCTTATGGGTCGCCGGCGACGGTCGCCTCGGCCGGCGGGCGTTTCTTCGGGTTGATTGTCGGCGGCACGCTGCCTGCCGCGCTGGGTGCCCGAGTGCTCGCCAGCGCCTGGGACCAGGTCGTTTTCAATGACGCGACCTCGCCTGTCGGCTGTGCACTGGAGCGATGCGCAGGTCAGTGGGTTGTCGACTTGTTGGGGTTGCCAACGCAGTCACACGTCAGCTTCGTCACCGGCGCGACCATGGGGAACTTCACTTGCCTGGCTGCGGCGCGGCAGCACTTGCTCGCCCGTGCTGGCTACGACGTCACCGAGCGGGGCCTTTGGGATGCGCCCAGGCTGCGGGTGGTTGCATCTGACGAGATTCACGTGACAGTGATCAAGGCCTTGACTCTACTGGGCTGGGGCACGACAACCATCGAGCGAATCCCGACCGACGCACAGGGAAGAGTGATCGCCGACCAGGTGCCTGCTCTGGACCCGCAGACCATCGTCTGCTTGCAGGCCGGCAACGTCAATTCCGGGTCCTTTGACCCGTTCGAGGGTGTGTGCGAGCAGGCCCGCGCGGCGGGTGCTTGGGTCCATGTCGATGGCGCGTTCGGACTGTGGGCAGCTGCCTCGCCCGCGCGCCGAACGCTCACCGCAGGTGTGAACCAGGCCGACTCCTGGGTCGTCGATGGCCATAAGTGGCTCAACACGCCTTATGACTGTGGGCTTGCGATTGTCCGTGACCCTCAGCCGCTCCACGATGCGATGGCTACCCAGGCTCCGTACCTGAGGACCGGCGCAACCGTCGCCCCTAAGGACATGGGCCCGGAGTTTTCCCGATCAGCACGTGGCGTCGAGGTGTGGGCGGCGCTACGCTCCCTGGGCCGTCGCGGTGTGGCCGACTTGGTCGAGAGCTCATGTTCTCACGCCACTACCCTGGCGCAGGGCCTTCGGGCACTTGGCTATGAGGTAATGAATGACGTCGTCCTGAACCAGGTCGTCGCGCGCATCGGAACGGTTGACGACCACACCCGGATCGCGCAAGCGGCCCAGGAGTCCGGCGAGTGCTGGTTCGGGCAGACCACCTGGCGGGGACGAAGTGCTATCAGACTCTCAGTCTCCGGCTGGAACACCTCCGAGCACGACGTCCAGCGCACACTCACATCGATCGGGCAGGCGACGGATGACGTACTCTCGACTCCCATGGTCCACTGACCAACAAGCACGCCGATTGCCTCGAGCTCAGTGAAACTCCCGACTGATCGGCCAACCACGCCGGTGTCCACCAAAGCAGGAACGGACCATGGCAGGTTGCAGGCTGCCGTCGGGCATGGAACCTGCCATCGGTGCATGGGGAGCTGGTCGGTGCGATCAGACCCAGCCGCGTTTGGCGGCGGCCACGCCTAGTTCGAAGCGGCTGGTGGCGTCGAGGCGCTCGGACAGGGTGGCGGTGATGCGCCTCGCGGTGCGCAGCGAGATGCCGAGCAGGCGCGCGACCTGTTCGTCCTTGGCACCGCCGGCGAGCAGCCGAAGCACCTCGGCCTCGTGCGCCGTCAGGGGAGTGTCGTTCTCGCGCTCCTCGGGCGCGAAGATCTCGCCCGCGCGGGACCAGTACGCATCGAACAGGGCAAGCGCGAGCGAGACCACGGCCGGACTGCGATGGATGACCGCGCCCGCGCTCTGCACCTCCGGATCCATCGGCATGACGGCGATCTCGCCGTCGATGATGAGCAGCCGCATCGGCAGGGTCGGGGTGGCGCGGACCTCGCCGCCCAGCCGGTGGATGGTCGCGGCGTACTCGAGCCCCGGCTTGGTGACGGTCATGTTCTGCAGGTAGACCGTCCGCATCTTGATACCGCGCTCGAGCAGCGGGATGTCCGGGGACTTCTCCGCGGGCGAGAGGGTGTCGTCCACGTGGGCCGGCACCAGCGCCCAGAAGGTCTCGCGTGCCTTGAGGCCGAGCTCCTCGATCCGGCGGGAGGCATTGGCGCGTCCTCGCAGCACCTCGACGTCACCGCTGGTCCTCGAGGTGAGGAGCTCGTTGTACTGCTCGGCGAGGATCTCCGCGGACGACTCGGCCTCGCGGAGGTCGCCGAAGAGCTTGTTGAGCTCGGTGCGCCGACGCTCGGCCAGGCTGCTGAGGCCGACCCGCGGGTGCACCGCGTGCTCGCGGCCGGGCGTGGTCCAGGTGGGGACGAGGAGCTGGAGCTCGCGCAGCCTGTCCATCAGCCGGAGCACGTCGTCCAGCGGACAATCCAGTAGCACGGCAATCTGCTCCGGCGTAGCGTCTGGCTCGCGAAGGAGAGCGTGGTAGACCGCGAACGTGGCCTCATCCACCCCTAGCGGTTCCAGCACCAGACATCCTTCCAACACTCGTTTGGAACCGACCATATACAGATCGCGTCGACATTCTGACGCTTGTCGGCCTGCTCGAACGATTGTGAAGGGAAACGGTCGTGGTCAAAAGGTTTCTGACCCTGGTCGCCCTCGGGTTACTGCTTGTCGCGACGACTGTACACGGTGCGGCGAGCCGGCCGAGTGCCGAGGCGGGCGGCGGATGCGCTGTGTGTTGGTTTTCATCGAACCCCTAGACTGACCGCGTGGCTCGTGGCGATGGTCGGCTCACCCATGACCTTGACCCCCAGGATCTAGGCCCCCAGGACGCTTGCGGCGTCTTCGGCGTCTGGGCTCCGGGTGAAGAGGTCGCCAAACTCACCTACTTCGGGCTCTACGCCTTGCAGCACCGCGGGCAGGAGTCGGCTGGCATCGCGGTCAGCAACGGCACCCAGATCCTGGTCTACAAGGACATGGGGCTGGTCAGCCAGGCATTCGACGAGGCGACCCTGGCGTCACTGCGCGGGCACATCGCCGTCGGTCACTGTCGGTACTCGACGACCGGTTCGAGCGTGTGGGCGAACGCCCAGCCGACGTTCCGGTCGACTGCCACCGGATCGATCGCGCTGGCGCACAACGGCAACCTCACCAACACCGGCGAGCTCGCGGCCACACTCGATGGCCAGGACGAGCTCGACCTCGGGCTGGACCTGGACGGCGAGCACGCCCGGGCGAACGCCAAGCACGGCGCCTCCTCCGACACCGACATCCTCACCTCGATGCTGGCCGGCTACCCGGACCTCACCATCGAGGAGGCGGCGGCCAAGGTCCTGTCGAAGGTGCGGGGCGCGTTCAGCCTCATCTTCATGGACGAGGGCACCCTGTACGCCGCTCGCGACCCGCAGGGGATCCGGCCGCTGGTGCTGGGCCGGCTGGAGCGGGGCTGGGTGATCGCCAGCGAGACCGCCGCGCTGGACATCGTCGGCGCCTCCTTCGTCCGCGAGGTCGAGCCGGGCGAAATCGTCGCGATCGACGAGGACGGCCTGCGCTCGACCAAGTACGCCGAGCCGGACCCGAAGGGCTGCCTCTTCGAGTTCGTCTACCTGGCCCGGCCCGACACGCAGATCTCCGGTCGCCGCATCCACTCCACCCGGGTCGAGGTGGGCCGCGTACTGGCCCGCGAGCATCCGGTCGAGGCCGACCTGGTCATCCCGACACCGGAGTCCGGGACGCCGGGCGCGATCGGCTACGCCGAGGAGTCCGGCATCCCGTACGGCTCCGGGCTGGTCAAGAACGCGTACGTCGGTCGAACCTTCATCCAGCCCAGCCAGACCATCCGCCAGCTGGGCATCCGGCTGAAGCTGAACCCGCTCCGCGAGGTGATCGAGGGCAAGCGGCTGGTGGTCGTGGACGACTCGATCGTGCGCGGCAACACCCAGCGGGCGGTGATCCGGATGCTCCGCGAGGCGGGCGCCGCCGAGATCCACGTCCGGATCTCGTCGCCGCCGGTCAAGTGGCCTTGCTTCTACGGCATCGACTTCGCCAGTCGCGCCGAGCTGATCGCGAACGGCCTGAACACCGACGAGATCTGCCGGTCCATCGGTGCGGACTCGCTCGGCTACGTCAGCCTGGACGGCCTGATCGCGGCCAGCACGGTGCCGAAGGACAAGCTGTGCCGGGCCTGTTTCGATGGGATCTACCCCGTCGCGCTGCCGGAGCCGGAACACCTCGGCAAGCACCTGCTGGAGGAGCAGAAGCACCGGCTCAGAACCGACGTGGACGGTCTCGCGACCGTGACCGGCGGCGCCGGCGCCGTGGACGCGCTGTCTCGGCCGTGACCGGCGCGAGTCTCCCGCCCGGGAAAGAGGAGAGCAACGTGAGCAACGGCGCGAGTTATGCCGCCGCGGGTGTCGACATCCAGGCCGGTGACCGGGCCGTCGAGCTGATGAAGGAGTGGGTGGCGAAGGCGACCCGCCCGGAGGTCGTCGGCGGGCTCGGCGGATTCGCCGGGCTCTTCGACGCCACCGCCCTGACGGCATACCGGCGACCGCTGCTGGCGACGTCCACCGACGGCGTCGGCACCAAGGTCGCCATCGCGCAGCGGATGGACCGGCACGAGACGATCGGGTTCGACCTGGTCGGCATGGTCGTCGACGATCTGGTCGTCTGCGGCGCCGAGCCGCTGTTCATGACCGACTACATCTGCTGCGGCAAGGTGGTGCCGGAGACGATTGCGCAGATCGTGAAGGGCATCGCCGAGGCATGTGTCGAGGCGGGTACGGCGCTGGTCGGCGGTGAGACCGCGGAGCACCCGGGCCTGTTGGGCGCGGACGAGTACGACGTCGCAGGTGCGTCCACCGGCGTCGTGGAGGCCGACGACCTGCTTGGCGCGGAGCGGGTCCGGGCCGGAGACGTGGTCCTCGCGATGGCGTCGTCCGGGCTGCACTCGAACGGCTACTCCCTGGTTCGGCACGTCTTCTTCGAGCGGGCCGGGTGGAAGCTCGACCGTGAGGTGGCGGAGCTGGGCGGCACCCTGGGCGACACCCTCCTGCACCCGACCAGGGTCTACGCCAAACACTGCCTCGAGCTGATCGCCGACCTGAACGGCGACGGCGACAAGCCGCTGCACGCGATGTCGCACGTCACGGGCGGCGGTTTCGCGGCCAACCTCGCCCGGGTGATCCCGGACGACCTGGCCGTGCGCATCGATCGCTCCACGTGGACCCCGGCACCGGTCTTCGGCCTGGTCGGGCTGCTGGGCGACGTACCGCTGCTGGAGCTGGAGAGGACGCTCAACATGGGCGTCGGCATGGTCGCCGTCCTGGATCCGGCGGCCGCGGACCGCGCGATCGAGGTCCTGGCCGAGCGCGACGTCCACGCATGGGTCTGCGGCGAGGTCTCCACCGCCGGTGCGACGAGTGGTGTCGAGCTCGAGGGTCACTACGCAGGCTGAGCGCGTCCGGGAAACCGGCAGCGCTCAACGGCCCCGGGCAGCAGTCCGATGAACGCTGCCAGGGGTCGCTGGAACTGGTGACGTGATGCGCTTGCGGTGCCCTCGTCGGCTGAGCATGAAAGACCTGCCCGAAGCGCTCTCAGGCGCCTGGGCAGATCGTCCCTGCTGGTGTCGCTCTACCGACGGGGGTGGTACTCGTCGGCGTCGTCGCCGGCGTCAGAGTCGTAGTCGCCGTTCGCAGATCGACTGCCGCCCTCGTCGCCGCCGGACAGCTCACGCTTGAGCTGGTCCAGATCGGTGTCCCAGGTGCGGTACTTCAGGTCGCGTGCGACCTTCGTCTGCTTGGCCTTTGCACGGCCGCGCCCCATAGCGTCGACCCCCTCGCACAAGTCAACCGGGTACGCAGCTGGGCGCCCACGGATCAGTCGTCAGTAATCGTGTTCCTAGATTACCCGGAGCCGGGGATCGACACACGCACCGGCCCCCTGGATGGACGCCCAGCGGGACCCGACGACAGGCCCGCAGGCCCCCCGGTCGCCCCGGGCCGGCAGCGCCTCCCCGTGTCGCGAGCCGCCTACTTCACCTCGCGACGTGAGCTTGCCCACAGTCCGGCGACGGGCGGCACCACGATCCAGACGCCGACCGCGGTGAGCGTCTCGGCCAGCGCTGCAGGTCGCGCTCGGCGGTTCGACCGAAGGCGGCCGTAGACGTCCAGCCGGTCGGCGTGGTCGTTGAACAGCTCCGGCCCGCCCAGCGCCCCGCCCAACCCGCGTACGAAGCGCCTGCGCCGCTGATCGCCCCACCGATCGCGGTGGCGCCAAGGGCAGGCCGGCGCCGTCGCTCTCGCGCAGCTCGACCAGAACCTGCCCCGCCGCTGCGGCGGCGCGGCCAATGGTGCGGGTGCGGGTGCCGGTCTGGTGGGCCTGAGAGAACACGTCGATCCGTCCGAGGGCACACTCACCGTCGGACGCACACCGGTCGGCGGCTGGCGAGTCGAGGTCAGGCGGCCCTGGCCGGACCCGCCGGTGAACCAGCCGCCGACACCCGGCACATCAGGGATCTCGTACGGCGGGGCGGAAGGTGGGCGCCCTGCGGGCGGGAGCGAGCGGCTTCCTGCTGAAGGACACGCCGCGGGAACTGGTCGACGCGGTGCGGGTGGTTGCGGCCGGGGGCGCGATGTTGTCTCCGGCGGTGATGCAGCGGCTGATCGGACACTTCGCCCCCGATCCACGGACCGACCGGCAGCGGGCCGCCCGGGGAGGCTGACCGCGCTCATGGACAGAGAGCGGGAGGCCCTCGCGGCGGTCGCCCGTGGCCTGTCCAACGCCGAGATCGGCCGTGAGCTCTTCATGAGAGAGGCGACGGTGAAGGCGCACGGCAGACCGTGCTCGACTAGATCGAGAGCCAGGGCAAGCTGGATGGCGCGTTGCACGTCTCACGGGTACTGGTCAAGCTGGGCGCGACCAATCGCGTCCAGGTCGCGATCCTCGCCCACGACGCTGGGCTGGTGGGTGGTCGCGGAGATCGTGATCGCCGGACTGCTCGATGAGTAAGGGGAACCGGCCGCGCGCTGCCGGAGGGGTGGGGGACAGCAGCGCGCGACCGATTCGGGTCAGCGTCCCAGGGGATGGACGCTGAGGACTTGGCCCCTTACGCGCGACCGAAGGCGACGCGGCTGGTCCAGATCTTCGCCTTGGCCACGGGGCGCCCCGGCCTCGAGGAGTGCCAGAGCATGTTGCCGCCGGCGTAGATGCCGACGTGGTACACGCTGCCGGAACCGCTCTTGAAGAACACCAGGTCGCCCGGCTTCGCGGCCGCGCGGCTCAGGTGCTTGGTCGCCGCGTACTGCTGGCGCGACGTACGGGGGATCTTCTTACCGGCCTTCTTGTAGACATAGCCCGTGTAGCCGGAGCAGTCGAAGCCCCGCGGGGTGGTGCCGCCGTAGCGGTAGGGGACGCCCTTGAGCCTGGCGGCCTCCCTCAGCACCCGGGCCCGGAACGTGCTGTTCGTGGTGCTGTGACGGTGCAGCAGGCCGTGCTTGGCAGCGTAGAACAAGGAGTTCCACGTGCGCGGCGTCATCACACCGCTGCGGGGGAGGCGAACGCTGCGCTGGAACCTGGACACGGCGGAACGGGTGGCCGAGCCGTACCAACCGGTGAGGGGAACGTCCAGGGAGACCTGCACGTAGCGAACGGCCGTACCGGCGTCGCCGTAGCGGAGTAGGGGCTTGGTCGCGATCGGCTTGTTGCCCCGGACCCACGCGGCTGAGGTCGTGGTGGTGGCCGAGGCGCTCTGCGGGGCGGACAGCACGGTGACAGCGGCACCGCCGCTGACCGCGAGACCGACCGACATGACAGCCGCCGCCGCACGCGGAGCGGTTGACTTGGATTTGCGGTGCTTGGCGAGCGAGTGGCCGGTCGGCCGACTGCTGGACTCGCTGGACGGGCTGACGGCGCGATGCAGCGCAGTCCGTCGGGCAGTGACGGGCATGGTTGTCTCCCGACGCCTGCGGAGTTAGCTGTCGGGTTCGGGCTGAGAGTCTTCGCCCGGTCCGCTCCCGCGGACTTCACCCCAGGGACCCGGCCACTCACGGCCGGGACCCAACCTCCTGGGTCCCCCACCCCTGCCATGGTTGTTCGAGGTGGCATGCGTGCCTGGCAGGGCTCGGCGCTGACACACATGCGGCTCGTCGTAAATGGCGAACCGCCGCTGACTGTATAACAAAACGGTCACGACGCAAACCCTCGGATCCCCAGGGATCATCCAGGAAGCCGCCGAACGGGTCCCTGACGGCTCAGGGACCGGGGATGAACAGTTGGTGTCGTGGGTGCGACCGACGGCCGCTCAGACGGCCGCTCAGCCGATTTCGATGGTCGCGCCACGTCCGAATCCCAGCTGTGACGACTCTGTGTGAAAACGGTCGCAGAGCGTGCAGCTTCAGCCTTCGGCAGGCGCGGAAGCGACCAGTTCGCAGAACCGCTCGAGTCCCACGTTGCCGCCCGAGAGGACCACGCCGACCCGCTGCGGCAGGTCCTGGATCCGGCCCGACAGCAGCGCTGCCAGCGTGCTCGCGCCGCTAGGCTCCAAGACGATCTTCAGCCGCTCGAAGGCGAACGCCATCGCTGCCCGGATCTGGTCGTCGCTGACCACCTCGATACGGTCCACCAGGCGTCGGTTGACCGCGAAGGTGAGCTCGCCCGGGATCGAGAGGGCCTGGCCGTCGGCGATCGTCCGCGGCACCGGGATGGCGACGCGCTCACCGGTCGCGAGCGACCGTGCGGTGTCGGCACCGTTCTCCGGCTCGACCCCGATCATCCGGATGCCCGGTGACAAGGCCGTCGCGGCCGTTGCGCAGCCGGCCATCAACCCGCCGCCGCCGACCGGGACCAGCAAGGCGTCCAGCGGCCCGACCTGGTCGATCAGCTCCGTCGCGACCGTGCCCTGGCCCGCCATCACGTCCGGGTGGTCGTACGGCGGGATGAGTGTCAGGCCGCGCTCCTGCGCGAGCGCGTCGGCGAGGGCCGCCCGATCGTCGGTGTACCGGTCGTAGGTGACGACCTCCGCGCCATAGCCGCGGGTCGCGGCCAGCTTGGTCGCAGGGGCATCCTCCGGCATCAAGATGACGGCTTTGGTCCCGGCGAGCCGCGCGGCCAGGGCAACGGCCTGAGCGTGGTTCCCCGACGAGTACGCCGCGACTCCGCGGGCGAGCTGCTCCGCGCTCAGGCGGCTGATCGCGTTGAAGGCGCCGCGGAACTTGAACGCGCCGATCCGCTGGAAGTTCTCGGCCTTCAAGAACACCTGGGCGCCGACCAGCTCGTCGATGGTGCGGGACGTCAGGACGGGCGTCTTGTGCGCGGTCCCCTCGATCCGCTTGGCGGCTGCTTGCACGTCGGCCAGGGTCAGTTCGCTCACTGCGGTACTCCGTTTCGTCGGTGCCGGGTCCGACCCTATGGCCGGTAGCGACCCAGGCCGCGCGGCGGGTCGTCGGGCGGGATGTCAAGACCGCGGCAGCGGCTCCGTACCAGTGGTGAGAGGCTCTCGTCCTGGGAGCCGAGTCGGAGGAGAAGAAATGAAGTACCTACTGGTCCTGCACCTGAATCCCGACGTGATGGACGCGCTTTCCGAGGAGGACAAGCAGGCCATCTACGCCGGTCACGAGAGCTTCATCGCCGCGCTTCGCGAGTCCGGCGAGATGCTCGGTACTGTCGCCCTGGCCGAGCCGGCCAAGAGCGCGGTCGTCCGGGTCCGCGACGGGGCGCCGGCCGTGACGGACGGCCCGTACCTGGAGGCGAAGGAATTCCTGGCCGGCTACTACCTGGTGGAGTGCAAGAGCGCCGAACGGGCCTACGAGCTGGCGGCGATGATCCCCGACGCGAAGATCGAGGGACTCGGCGTCGAGGTCCGTCCGGTCGAGTTCTCGCTCGACGCCTGACCGGTCCCGGTCGCCGGACGCAGCGGGACCTCCGGTCCGGAGGTGGCATGGGTCCACCCCGTCCGGAGGTCCTGGATCGCGCTGCTCAGGTCTGTTCGGCGATGGCGTTCATTCGTTCGCGGACGGCGGTGATGTGGGTGTCGCGGGAGGCCGGCCCGCCGAAGCGGAGCCGGTCGTAGGCGGTGAACTCGGGCTCCAGCCGGTCGAGCTCGTCGACCAGTTCCGTCAGCCGAGCCGTGTCAGCCGTTGTCTCGATCGCCTGCATCAGCTCGGCCTTGCGGTGGATCGTTGCCGGAGTCACCGAGTGCAGGCAGACGTACTGGCCGCTGAGATAGGCCTCCCACTCGTCGCGACCCTCGGCCACGTCGGTCCAGTGGGCGACGAACCAGTCCTCCAGCCTGTCCACACCACCCGCCTCGTCGGCGAGCCGGAAGAGATCGGCCGGCACCATCTCGGCGCCATCGGAGCGCAGGTAGCCCGGGAGGGGCAGCCGGTGGTCCAGCATCAGTTTGCGAACCTCGTCGCAGTCACGGCCTTGGTCGGCGCACAGCTCGGCGAGAACGCGGAACTGCCGGGTGACGTAGGCATCGTCCTCGGCGGTCATCGGGTGGTCGCCGTTGAGCTCACGGAATCGCTCGGCGAGTGCTCTCTGGGTCATGGTCGGACGCTATCGCGAGGTTGCTTCGGTCCTGCCCGAACTGTCGGGCGGCGGCACCCTAGGTGGTCTGGAGCTGCAGATCGGCCAGTACGCCGCGGATGCCGGCGACGACGAGGTCGATCCCCAGCGCGTAGTAGCGGTCCTGGTCGGTCGGGCAGACCAGCGTGTCAGCGGCAGCGGCCACGCGCGGGTAGCGGCGCGGTGGCAGCGCTCCGAGGGAGGCACGCTTGACCCGCAGAGCGTCCTCACGGGCGACAGGATCGTGGACTTCAACCGCTCCCGGCTCGGTGGTGACAAGGGTCACCAGGGAGCACAGCGACTGCCGGCCGACCTCGGCGGCGTACTCGGGTGGGAAGCCGCCTTCGGCGAGCAGCTCGAGCGTCCGCTCGGCGAGCACGAGGCCGGGCTCGGCCACCAGGATCCGGCCGAGGGTGAGAACCGCCGTGTTCGGATGCGGCCGGAGCGCCGCGACGAACGCGGTGAGGATGTTGCGCAGCTGCCGGTCCCACCGCTCTTCGCTGGGCTCGGGCAGCGCCACGTCGGTCAGCAGGCGGTCGGCGATCGCCGCGAGCAGCTCGCTCTTGTCGCTGAAGTGCCGGTAGAGCGCCATCGGGGTCACATCGTGTCGCTGGGCCAGGTGCCTGATGGTCACCGCGTCCAGGCCTTCAGTGTCGGCGATGGCCAGCGCGGTGGTCACCAATTTGTCCGGGTCGAGCCGCCGGGCGGTCTCCTTGCGCGAGATAACCACGTTGACAAGTCTACACCGTACACCTACCGTCTACAGGGTACGCATACAACGTATACGTACGACGTAGACAACCCAGCTCCGGCAAAAGAGGTAGCAGCATGCGACGCAGTCCCTGGGCGACACTCGCGGTGTTGGCCCTAGCGCAGTTCATCGTGGTGCTCGACGTGACGATCGTGAACGTCGCGCTCCCCGACATCCAGTCCGACCTGAACTTCTCCGCCGACACCCTGCAGTGGGTGATCAGCGCGTACACGCTGCTCTTCGGCGGCTTCCTGCTCCTCGGCGGCCGGGCGGCCGATCTGCTCGGCCCCCGCCGGGTGTTCATCGCCGGTCTGCTGCTCTTCGGCGCGACCTCGTTGATCGCGGGGCTGTCCAGCTCACCCGAGTTCCTGATCGGCGCTCGCGCGGTCCAGGGCCTGGGCGGGGCGATGCTGTCGCCGGCGGCGCTGGCCATCCTCACCGTCACCTTCGCGCACGGCCGGGAACGGAACATCGCGATGGGCGTCTGGGGTGGCCTCGCGGGCCTCGGTGGAACCCTCGGCGTGGTGGCCGGCGGCCTACTGGTCGACTCACTCAGCTGGCAGTGGGTGTTCTTCGTCAACGTGCCGATCGTGGTGGCCCTGGTGGCGGTCATCCCCGTCTTCGTCCGCGACACCCGCCACGGCCAGACAGGCGATCGCACGTTCGACACTGCCGGCGCGGTCCTCGGCACGGCCGGGCTGATGTCCGTCGTGTACGGCGTGGTGCGCGCCGAGCCGAAGGGCTGGGGATCGACGGAGGTGCTCGGCTTCCTCGTCGGTGGCGTGCTGCTGCTCGCCGCGTTCGTCGCGGTGGAGTCGCGGTCCAAGGCGCCGCTCGTTCCCCTGCGTCTCTTCCGGTCCCGGGCACTGAGCGTGTCGAGCACCTCGCTGGCTCTCAACGGCGCGGGTTTCTTGTCGATGTTCTTCCTGACCGCCATCTACCTGCAGCAGGTCCGGGGTGACTCCGCGCTGGAGGCGGGCGTGCATTTCCTCCCCATGGGTGGCGCTGCCATCATCGGCGCCGTACTGGCCTCACAGCTGGTGCAGAGGTTCGGTACGCGCACGGTCCAGCTCTCAGGGTCTGTGTTGAGCGTGGTGGGCCTGCTCCTTCTCTCCCGCGCTGACGCCACAGGAAGCTACGCCGCCCAGTTGCTTCCGGGCCTGATCCTGTTCGGGATCGGCATCATCAGTGTGGGCGTACCGGCTCAGATCGCGGCCGTGTCCGATGTCCGGCATCACGAGGCGGGTGCTGCCTCCGGTGTGGTGACGGCGATGTACCAGGTCGGTGGCGCTCTGGGGCTGGCGATCGTGACCACGTTGTCCATCACGCGGACGACGGACGCCTTGGCCCACGGGGTTGCCCAGCAGCAGGCCCTGGTCGACGGCTTTCAGCGGGGGATCTTGGTCGCAGCGGCCTTCGCGGTGGTCAACGTCTTGGTCACGCTCAACACCCCGCAGTTGCAGCCCGACGCCGAGCAGCTCGTCGAGGCCGCCGCAGCCGCCTGATGCCGTACGACGTCGTGTCCCAGCCGGCCTGAGCCCCACAGGCCGGCTGGGCGCGGTTGCAGAGCCTGTCGTTGCCGATGGCAACCTAGGTCATGCAGGTCCGGTCGCTAGTGCGGTGGCCGGCGGGCGCTCAGCATGACCGCGGTGCTGGCCCTCCGCCCGGGTGGCTCCCAGGTCCAGGTCTCCACGTGGTCGAAGCCGGCTCGTTCGACATCGGTGGCGAGTCCTGCCTGCCCACCGGGCAACCACTTCTGGTGCGCCGAGATGTAGAGCCGCCCGTTGGGCTTGAGCACCCGGTGGATCTCCGTCAGCGCCGCCTTGCGGTCGGGCCACAGCTCCACGTTGTTCACCGAGAGCACGACGTTCGCCGATTGGTCGGGCTGATGCGTGTGCTCGGCGTCGCCCTGGATGAGCTGGACCTTACCGGTCTCGATCAGGTCGGCGCAGCGCTGTCGGGACGCGGTCAGCATCGTCTCGGACGGATCGACCCCGACGACGATGGCCGCCCGCTTGCCGGCGGCGAGCAGGCCCACCCCGGGGCCCGGCCCGATGACCAGGACATGGTCTTTGGGTTGCAGTTGGGCCAGCTGAACCAACTGCTTCTCGGTCGGGCCGTTGCCTCGAACCATCAGCCAGCCGCCGAACCGCCCGAGCAGACCCTCGGGCTGCCCGAAGCCCTTGGTCCGCACTCGTTCTCCGATGGAGCCCATACCTCATCTCACCACCGATCTCCGACGGACCCGAAGGTCCGTACGACGTGGCGCGTCCTCAGACGACCGCACCTCCTGCTCAATGGCTGGATGCAATCCTCGAAGGGGCGGTCGCCGAGGACCAATCTCCTGGCGAGGTCCTGGAGCAGCGGCCCTAGGTACGGCGGCCGACGCCACCCACGATGGTCCACGGCAGCTCTTGCAGCTCGGCACCGACCGCGGTCGCGACGGGACGCCACTGCCGCACGTCGACCAGTCCGGGATCGACCAGCTCGAAGCCCTCGAACAACGCCGAGATCTGCGCCCGCGAACGCGGTGTCAGAGGTGCGCCGGCCATCTTGAAGCCCTGCTTGGCGGCGCCCATCACGGTCTCGGCGGACTCATCGGCCGTGTGCGAGATGACCAGGTAGCTGCCGGGCGCCATCGCCTCCCGGAACTCGCGGACGATGTTCTGCGGGTTCTCGTCGTCGGAGATGAAGTGCAGGATCGCCACCAGCAGGACGGCCACCGGCTGGCTGAGGTCCAACGACCGGCCCGCAGCGGCGAGGACCTCGGACGGCCTGCGAAGGTCCCCTTGGATCACCTCCACCGTCTTGGAGCCGGCGAGCAAGGCCTTCCCGTGGGTGACCACGACCGGGTCGTAGTCCACGTAGACGACCTTGGCCTCGGGGTCCTGCTCGAGCGCGACCTCATGCACGTTCTGCACGGTCGGCAGACCGGTCCCGATGTCCAGGAACTGCTGGATTCCGCACTCGCCGCCGAGATAGCGGACGGCCCGGCCGAGGAAGTCCCGGTTGGCGCGAGCGGTGCGCGGGGCCATCGGGTTCGCCTTCAGCATCTGCTCGACGGCAGCGCGGTCGACGGCGAAGTTGTCCTTGCCGCCGAGCATCGCGTCATAGATGCGAGCACCGTTGGGCACGTTGGGGTTCACGCCGGACGGCGCGGGGGGATTCGGTGTGGTCGCCATGGCTCCTCCTCGACGCGACCGACCTTAGCGGACCATCGGGCGACCGGGGCGGGGAACCGGAGATCGGGGCGGCTGTCAACCGAAGGGGTACGCCACGAAGGCGAGCCTGCTCCCGTCCGGCGCCCAGCTCGGCACGTTCATCGTGCCTTGGCCACCGACACCGCGGCCAGGTCGCGAATGATGCCCTCGCCGTCCAGGAGCCGGAGGAGCACTTCGACGTCCGCGGGATGGCCGAGCGTGCCGCTCGGGAAGCTGACGTAGGCGACCGTGGCACCATCCGGCGAGGGATGCGGGAACCAGTTGACGCGTTCGTCGTGGGTCAGTTGCTCTGGGGTGCCACCGTCAGCGGACATCCTGAACAGGTGCGCGTGAGTGGACGAGCTGTTGTCGACCCGTGTTCACGTCGATGACGAAGAGCTCGGCGCGCCGGCCCGGACGGAGAGTGCGTGGCATGGGCCGTCTGCTCCTGGTCGCTGGAACGCCGGTGGATCAGTGGCTCATTATCCGCGGCCGACTGCACGGCCACGCCCCACTGCGCCGGGCTTGAGACGGTCGACGCAACGGCGGCATCCGTTCACGGGCGGTCGCAGGCCTTCATGGTTGGAGCTCCGGAGGTTGTCCCGTCACGGCAGCCGACGCGCCTGGGACCAGGCTGAACGCACCCTCATCCTCTTGGGCGTTGTGCAGCCGGAGCACCGCGTACAAGCCGTAGAGCAGCCGTCGGAGCTCGACGACATCCTCAGGCTGGACGGTGTCGTCGCCCAGGTCGCTGAGCAGTCGCCGCAACCGACCCACCTGGTGCTCGATCTCGGCGTGCGTACGGCTCATGGCGGCGGTCGCGGCTGAGCTGCCCAGGGCCCGGGCGACGAGTGGCACGAGCAGTTCCTCGTCGGCGCGCTCATGGGGGAGAAGCTCGGCCTCCAGCTTCACCAGCAGTGCGCGTATCGGGGCGAGGTCGCGGTCCTGCGTCGAGAGCCCGTCTGCCGCGCCGCGGATCTGCTCGACGACGCCGAGCGTCGCGTCATGCTGGACCTTCAGCCGCCGCGCGACGGCGATGTCGGCCGGCTCCATCGCGATCGTGTGCACCGTTCCCGGAAGAACCGCCCGAAGGGCGATGCCGATCGCGAGGACGTCGATGCCCTCCTGCAGGACCGCTCCGGCGGCGGGCGGAAGGAACCCGGCGGCGGCCACGACCATCGCCACGAGCGACAGGCCCATGCCGACGGCAACCGCCTGCAGCGCGATGCGCTTGGACCGCTGGGCGATGAGGATCGCGTCGGCGAGCGCGTCGACACGGTTCACGGTCAACACGACGTCCGCGGCTTCGGACGACGCCGTCGCTCCGCGCGACGCCAGGGCCACGCCGACACCGGCGGCCGCCAGGGCGGGAGCATCGTTCACGCCGTCGCCCACCATGATCGTGGCGGCCTCGGCGCTCTCGGTCTGGACCGCGGCGAGCTTGTCGGCCGGATCGCAGTCGGCCAGGACCGCGTCCATACCCACGATCCGCCCGACCGTCTCGGCGATGTCCGCTCGGTCTCCGGTGATCAGAACGACCCGCTGGATCCCGGCATCGCGCAGACCGCGGACCATCCGGGGCGCGTCCGGGCGGATCAGGTCCTCGAGCAGGAACGCGCCCGCCGGCTCGCCGTCGATGGCGGCGAAGACCGTGAGGGAGCCGTCCAGGTCCGCCCGCCGGCGCGCCTGCCGCGACCAGGCCGGAGGTACGCCGGGGATGATCCAGGAGGCCTTGCCCACTCTCACCTCATGCGGACCGACCCGTCCGCGCAGGCCGTAACCGTGCTCCTCCGAAACGTCCTCGGGCATCTCCAGAGCCAACCCACGGCGGTCGGCCGCCGTGACGATCGCGCCGGCCAGGACGTGCCGGGAGACCTGGTCCAGCGACGCGACCAGCCGAAGGAGCTCGTCCGGGTCGATCCGGTCGCTCGAGGTGACGATGTCGGCCAGCACGGGCTGTCCCTGGGTCAGGGTGCCGGTCTTGTCGAACAGCATCACCCGTCCCGCGGCCAGCCGCTCCAGTGCTCCGCCGCCCTTGACCACGACGCCCACGCGTGCCGACCGGGACAGCCCTGACATGAACGCTATGGGCGCCGCCAGGAGCAGCGGGCACGGCGTCGCGACCACGAGCACGGCGACAGCGCGGACGGGGTCCGCGCTGACCGCCCACGCTCCACCGGCCAGAAGCAGCGTGAGGGGGACGAACAGCACGGCAAGGCGGTCGGCCGCACGGACGAAAGGCGCCGACGCCGCCTGCGCTTGCTCCACGAGACGGACCACCCCCGCGTACGTGGAGTCGGCCGCAACTGCCGTGGCCACCAGATCGAAGGGCGCACCGGCGTTGACGACACCGCTGCGGACCTCGTCGCCGGCCGGACGCTCCACCGGAAGGGGCTCCCCCGTCAGCGCGGCCTCGTCCAAGATCGCCCCCGTGACGAGCCGGCCGTCCACGGGAACAACCTCCCCGGTGCTGACAAGCAACCGATCGCCCCGTACGACGTCGTCCACCGGGATGTCCGCGACGCCGCTCTCCACCCGGCGATGGGCGGTCCGCGGGGATCGCTCGAGCAACAGGCCGAGCTCACGTCTTGCCCGGGCTTCGGCCCGCGCCTCCAGGAGCTGGCCCGACGCCAACATCACAGTGATCATCGCGCCTGCGAAAGGCTCTCCGACCGCGAGCGCTCCGGCCAGCGCCAGCACCGCGATGACGTCGACGGTTGGCCGGCGGCGTCGGAGTGCCCCGGCCGTCCAGGCGACAGACGCCACGAGGCCGACGGCCGTGCCGGCGTTCCAGCACAGGTCCGCGGCCCGTTCGAGACCGAGCGCCCAAGCGACGCCGCCACTCAGCAGCAGCAGCGTCGAAGAGACGAAGAGCAGGAGCTCCTTGCGTTCACGCAGGCCCGTCACGCGTTGGATCTTCTCACCCGTCCGGCGCCTCCGCTCGGGCCGAAAGGCCTCAGTCCTTGCGTTCAGGGGGTCGGACCCGCCTCGTGACGGCGCTGAGTTCGGCGAAGAATCAGGTGCGGCGTCGCCACCAGACGACGCCCGTGACGGCGGCCATCGCGAGCAGGCCGAGCCCAGCGACTTTTCCGGCCCGTCGGCGGCAACCGACATTCGCGCAGTCGGGGATGGGATAGGGCTGCCCGGGATTGAGCTCGTGCGTCTCGTCGGCGCAGACATAAGCGCTGGAGGCGGGGAACGACCAGCCATCGGGGTTGAGCAATCGGTACCAGTAGACGTCGTCCCAAGCCTTGAGCCTGCAGGTGACATTCACCGAGGGGGAGTGAAAGGGCGACGGACCCAGAGCTCCGATCGGCACATGATCTTGGTTGTAGACCGTCACCGACCCGTTGGGGTTGTTCATCGTCACCGCTGGGTAATTCGCGTCCAGGCCCATGTCGCCTCCCTCACGGCAGTATTGCCCGGCGCCCTGGTTTCGGCTGCCCGACGCCCCGGTCACCGGCGGACCAGCGAGCTGACCCAAGCCATCCCAACGCAGCGAGAGCGAGGGACTCTGCACTGTGCGCGAGCGACCTGCGGAGCAGCATGCCACTCGACGCCGGTTCCTTGTGCGGCGCCGAGATGACATCCCAGGACTGTCAGCGCGCCATGTAGCCGCCGTCGATATAGAGCTCGAGGCCGGTCACGAAGGCCGCGTCGTCGCTGGCGAGGTACGCGACGCCGGCGGCGATCTCCTCGGGTCGCCCGAGCCGGCCCATCGGCGTCAGGGCCGTCATGGTGTCCCAGAACTCCGTGCCCTTGGCGCTGTCGAGGATCGGGGTGTCAATGAACCCTGGATGGATGGAGTTCACCCGGATGCCCTCTGCCGCCCAGTGCAGAGCCGCATTCTTGGTGAGCGTCCGCACCGCGCCCTTGGCCGCGTGGTAGGCGGGGGAGGTTCCGAAGCCGCCGCTGGTGCCGAAGATCGAGCTGATGTTGATCACGGACGCGTGCTCCGACGACTTCAGGTACGGCGCGGCCGTGCGCAGACCGAGGAAGACCCCGGTCTGGTCGATGTCGATGGTGCGCTGCCAGTCCTTGAGGGTCGTCTCCTCGATCGTGGCGAGATCGCCCATGCCGGCGTTGTTGACAAGGATGTCGAGCCCGCCGAACTCCTCGACGGCCTTCGCGCAGGCAGCCTCCCAGTCTGTCTCATCGGTCACGTCATGCCGGAAGAAGGCCGCCTTGGCCCCGGACTCCCGCAGAGCGGTGGCTGTGGCCGCACCGGCCTCCTCCGCGATGTCGGTGACGAGCACCGCAGCCCCCTCCGCGGCCAGTCGCTGTGCCGTCGCCTTGCCGATACCGCTCGCGGCGCCGGTCACCAGCGCCACCCGTCCGCTGAGCCTGTCCATGAGAACTCCCCTTCGTGTCGACCGGGTGCAGAGTCCCGGCAGGCTCAGTGTTCGGCCCGGCCGCCCCCGCCGACAGGGCTGGAAGACTCGCCGATCCGTGCCATTGGACCCGCGTACGGCCGCGCCCGCTCCGCCGCTAGGTCCTCGGCACGACGACACCGGAGACGCTCCGTCCGGTCCCTCATACACCGGCCGCGCCAAGGCCGAGCCCGGGTTCCCCGCTATTGACCGCGCGGCCGATGGGATCGAGCATGGCGGCGAAGCGTGCCCGTCTCCTCGTGAGCAACGGCGCTCGCCCCGGGCACGTACGGGAGGGGCCATGGCAACGAGGTCCGTCATCATCGGAGTCGCTGCACTGGCGATCACGTCCGCGCTCGCGGTGCAGGCCGCGGACGCGCGTGACCGGCCGTTCTCAACGAGCCGGATGACTGTACGACCGGTGGTCGATCCGCTGCAGAGCGGAAGCACCACCGGCGGCGGTGGGCAGTACAGCAAAGTGCAGATCGAGCGGTACCGCTGCGGAGTCGCCGCCGGCACCGCCTACGGTACGCCGGCCGGCGCCATGGACATCTCGTGCAACGACCAGGAGCCGTACCGCCAGGACTTCAACCCGGACAACGAGGTCGCCATCGCGGTCAACCCCAAGGTCCCCACACACTTGCTCGCGGGGTCGAACGACTACTTCTACCGCTTCAACAACTCCACCGGCGTGCGCCAGGCAATCGTGCCGACGGGCTTCTTCACCTCGTTCGACGCGGGCGCGAGCTGGGTCGACGGACAGGTTCCGATGCGCAGCGGCAACGGCGCGGGCGACCCCTCGCCGGCGTTCGACGGCAAGTTGTCCGGTACGACCCCGCAGAGCGGATGGGCGATGATGGCCCAGCTCGAGAACGTCGGCGGGCTGAGCGGTCCGTTCGTCTCCCAGGGCGACGTCTCGGTGAGCTGGTCGTCCAACGGAGGCATCACCTGGAGCGAGCCCGTCGTTGCGATGAAGGGCAAGGGCGCCTCGATCGGCCCGGCGAACAACGCGCTCTTCTTCGACAAGGAATGGCTGACCGTCGACAACCATCCGGGCTCACCGCACTACGGCCGCGCCTATCTGGTCGCCGCCCGCTACCTCAACGACCTGCAGGGGGCCTACGACGAGTCGCCCGTGTACTTCGCGTACTCCGACGACGGCGGCCGCAGCTGGTCGCAGCCGAAGGAGATCTCGGGCTCGAACCCGCTGTGCACCTTCCAGAGCCGCGGCCCGTCCGGTGAGTGCGACGAGGACAGCTTCCCGATCACCGAGGTCGCGCCGAACGGCGACGTGGTCGTCCACTTCGCCAGCGGGAACGTCCAGGCCGGATGGGAGACCCCGGGTGAGTATGAGCAGACGCTGCTCGCGGTCAAGTCCACCAACGGCGGGGCGACGTTCAGCAACCCGGTGGTGATCGCCAACCTCGAGGACGGGGCGGCCGACACTCCGTGGAGCGTCATCGGGCGTCAGACCGTGACCGGCCACCAGATCCGCTGGCAGTCGCCGGGCACGATCACCGCCGATCCGACGAACTCCGCGCACTGGGTCGTCGTCTACAACGACAACTTCGCCGGGACCCACGACGCGGCTCCCGCGAGCTGCCTGAACGACATCCCGGGCACCGCGCCGGACTACAACCCGTGCAACGCGGTGACCAACACCAACATCTACATGGCCGAGAGCTGGAACGGCGGTGCGAGCTGGACCCCGCGGATCGCGCTCGACACCGCTGCGGGCGACCAGTGGTTCCCGTGGGCCGACTTCCGGTCCGATGGATCTCTCGCGGTCGCGTACGACTCGAACGAGAACATCGCCGACCCAGGTGGGGGCCTGGATGACACGTTCAACCACGTGCTTCTCACCGTCGCGCCACGTACGGCGGCCGGCGGTGCGGCAGTCGTCACCGGGCGCGAGATCCTCGTCCCGAACGGTGCCGGCCGGCAGCAGACAGAGCAGGTCGACATCTCGGTGACGCACTGGTCCGGCCAGTACGTGCCAACGAGCGCGTGGCCGCGCGTCTGCGGGCCGGACGGCTACACCGACCCACCCGTCGACAACGCCGAAGGCAAGGACTGCAACGTCTTCGACGGTGACTACACCGGATTGGCCGTCGGGGCGGACGACCGGGTGAACATCACGTGGACCGGGCTGAACCGCTGGGCGGTCTCGCCCCAGATCGACGCCTACACCGGCGCTCCGCACGACGGTTACGCGCAGGACGCGATGTTCGCGCGGCGGTAGTCGAGCGAGTGGGCCGGGCGGGTCCTCGGCCGGACCCGTCCGCCCGCATCGCACAGGAGCGGTCCGCCCCGAGTCGCCGCTCGTCGGAGGAAGGGCATCGGGCGAGCTGCCCGCCTTCCTCACCGCTGACCTGTTCTCCGGAGTTCCGCGGCACCACCTCGCACGGACGGGAGGCAGGTCGAGACAGCACTCTGGACAGGAGTGACACCATGATCAGAAGAGGTCCGCTGGCGGGAATGGCAGTTGTCGCCGTCCTCGCAGCGTTGTCGGTTCCCGGCGCGGCGGGCGCCCAACCTGGGCTCTGGCAGCAGGCGGTTCCCGTCAGCAATGTGGTGGCCAGCTCGCCGGTGGCAGGCGGGGGGTACCCGGACGTGAACGGGGTGCCGGTGCCCGGCAACTGCGGAACGGGGATGATGAACTCGAACCGGTCCGAGTCGTGGATCGCGGCCCGCCGGGGGACCGAGGACCTTGTCGGGACATCGAAGTTCTTCTTCGACCGCTACAGCACGTTCTACAACTTCCATCTCGGCTCTTACACCGTTCCAGGCGGTCAGCCCGTGACGAACAACCAGGTCCAGGGCTACGAGTGCACGACCGTGGACACCCAGGCGATGCCCCCGAGCTGGACCAACAACACCGACCCGAACGTGGCGTTCGATACCCAGGGGCGCGCGTACCAGGTGACGCTGCCCTTCAACGCGTACTGGACGAACCTGCGTCCGAACGGGGCGATCGACGTCTCCTACAGCGACGACCTCGGACGCCACTGGGTGAAGGGCAACGGCGGCCGCGACCTCGAGCAGTCCCCGAACTCCTCGAGCCTGAGTTTCGGACACGTCGAGGACAAGCAGTGGATAGCCGTGAACGACCTCCCCGGCAGCCCCTACCAGGATCACGTGTACGCCGCGTGGGCGGTCTTCAACGGCTCGGCCATCAAGGTCAGGATGGCCGTCTCGCGCGACCGCGGGCAGACGTTCTCCCGCGCCGTGACGATCAGTGTCCCGTCGCAGGTCGGGCCTGCCGTCACCTACGTCTATCCCGCGGTGGACGCCGCTGGGGACGTCTACGTCTCGGTGGTCTCCTTCCCGCCCAGCGGTAAGGCCTCGTCGATCTACGTCGCGCGATCCACCGACGACGGGCGCACGTGGAACCCGTTCGTGGCCGCCGTACCGGACGTGGGTCTCCTGCCGGCCGCCGCACTGCCGAACACGTCCTTCCGCGACGGGATCGTGGAGAACTTCACCGCCAGCAAGACCTACCCAGGTCACCTCTACCTGACCTACGAGGACTGGGACGGCGCGCAGTTCGACGTGTACTTCACTCAGTCGACGGACAGCGGAGCCACGTGGTCGGCGCCGGCCCGGGTCAACGACAACGCGAACCCGGCCGCGACGGATCAGTTCCAGCCGTCGGTTGCGGAGGGACCGGGCGGCGCGGTCGCCATCGCGTTCTACGACCGGCGGTCGGCCTGTCCGGACAGCCCGAGCGTGCTGCCGGCCGACGTGGGCCGGCAGAACTTCTGCATCGACGTCTCCGTGCAGGCGTACCGAGACTCCGGGCAGGGTGCGCAGCCGGTAGGTGCGAACGTCCGCGCCTCCGCCTTCACCTGGGATCCGGAGAACCCGGCCCAGCACGTGGATGGCCTGGGACAGATGGCGTGTGCGAGCCACGACGATCCCTGCAGCCTGTCGTTCATCGGTGACTACTTCGGTCTGGCCGTGTCGACAGGCAACGTCTACGTCCTGTCCGTGTCGACCCATTACCCGTCCAGCGTGGAGGCGGACGAGGGCGGACCGGTCTACTACCAGCAGCAGGTGCTCTCGACGATCAGCCGAGCGGCACTGGGCATCTGACGACGCTCAGCTGGACACCGCCGCCACGGCAGGGACCGGGCGGCGGTGGTAGCCGGGCTCTTCGCCCCGCTTGAGGTTTCCGCGATAGATGCCGTCACGGACCTCCATCGTGTAGCCCTCCAGCTCGGGCATCCCCAGGTCACGCGCCACCGCGAGCTCCGCCTCGACGTCGTACGGCACCCGGACGAACTGGATCGAGAACGGCGCCTCCTCGGCGCTGTCCGGGACGCCCTCCAGGATGACGTAGACCGGCGTCGGGTCGCCCATGCTGTTGCCGACACTGCCCGTGTTGAAGAGCGTGCGACGCTCCAGGTCGACTTCGTAGAAGGCGTCGTGGGTGTCGCCGTACCCGACCACGGTGGGCACCGGCCCGTCGCCGGTCGCCTCCGTGTTGGCGAACATGCCGAGGAACTCCTCCTCGTCGTGGTCGAAGCGCACCCGCCGGTGCACGGTCGTCGAGGAGGCGTGGAAGAGGCGGATCCGACGGCCGCTCATCACGAAGTCGTGATGGAACGGGAGGCCGCGGAGCCAGGCCCACTGGTCCTCGCGCAGCTCGTGCTTCCACCAGCGCAGGGCCTCGCTGTCGAAGTCGCGGTCGGGGTCGGGCAGGAAGTCGTCCCAGTTGCCCAGGATGTTCACCTCGCAGACCCGGCGGCAGATGTCCACGGCCTCCCGTCCGCGCGGACCCTTCCCGACGTAGTCGCCGAGGTTGAAGATCCGGGTGATGCCCCGCGCCTCGATGTCGGCCAGAACGGCCTTCAGGGCGGTGAGATTTCCGTGGACGTCCGAGATCAGCGCGATGCGCTGGAGGGTCTGTCTCATGTGCGCATCCTCGCACCGCCGGGGCCCACGCCTGCTTTGACTCCAGGAGGGCGATCGCTGCGAATCCTGAAGTTTCTCCTGCCGGGCCGGACCGAAATCGCTTTGCGTGGTGTCGCGAGCCACCGGCACAATCGGCGGGTGGTGAACCTGGATGTCGACGGTCGCGCCGGTATCGATGCGGAGCTGGTCAGGAGGCTGGTCGCGGCGCAGTTCCCGCTGTGGAGCGACCTTCGGGTGACTCCCGTCGCGGTGGAGGGCTGGGACAACCGGACCTACCATCTCGGCGACGAGATGACGGTGCGCCTCCCGACGCACGCGTCGTATGCCCCGGCTGTCGACAAGGAAGATCGATGGCTCCCGGTCATCGCACCGCTGCTACCCGTACCTGTCCCCGTGCCACTGGCGAAGGGGGCCCCCGCTGAGGGTTACCCGTTCAACTGGTCGATCCGCCGCTGGCTCGATGGTGAGACCGCGAGCCCCGAGCGCGTCGGCGACCTGTCCGACCTGGCTGTCTCGGTCGCCGAGTTCATCCGCGCGCTGCAGCGCGTCGACGCCACGGACGGACCGCCGGCCGGTGCGCACAGTTTCCATCGAGGTGCGCCGCCGGCTCATTACGATGACGAGACCCGTCGATCCCTTGCCGTTCTGGAGGGCCGGATCGACACCGACCGGGCATCGGCCGTGTGGGACGCTGCGCTCGCGACGACCTGGGACGGGCCGCCGGTGTGGTTCCACGGCGACATCGCGAGCGGCAACCTGCTCGTGAAGGACGGCAGGCTGGCTGCGGTCATCGACTTCGGGACCTCAGGTGTCGGCGATCCCGCCTGCGACCTGGTGATCGCCTGGACCTTCTTCTCCGGGGACAGCCGGGAGACGTTCCGCAAACACGTGGACCAGGATGCCGCCACCTGGGCGCGGGCCCGCGGCTGGGCGCTGTGGAAAGCGCTGATCGGCCTCGCGGCGGACATCGACACGAACGAGCAGGCGGCGGCGATCAACCTGCGGATCATCGACCACGTCCTGGCGGATCACGACTCCGTCGGCTGAGTATCCGCCGCCGGACCGAGCGTCACCTCGGATTCGGTCCGGGCGATGTCAGGCAGCTCACGGTTATGCTGGCCGGACCGGCTCACCCATTCCTCCAGGCTTGCCCGCGGGTAGGCGAGGAGGTGCCTGAAGGCTGATCCCATGAGCAAACCCACCATCCTGACCGTCGACGACGATCCGATGGTGTCTGCGGCGATCTTCCGGGACCTGCGCCGCCGCTACGGGACGGACTATCTCGTCGTGCGGGCGACGTCAGGAGCGCAGGCGCTGGCCGTGCTGGCGAAGCTCGCCCTGCGCAACCAGCCGGTGGCGTTGATCGCATCCGACCAGCGGATGCCGGAGATGACGGGTACCGAGATGCTCGCGCAGGCGCGAACCCATGCACCGGGCGCGAAGTTCCTCCTGCTCACGGCGTACGCGGACACCGACGTCGCCATCAAGGCCATCAACGACATCGGCCTGGACTACTACCTGCTCAAGCCGTGGGATCCGCCCGAGGAACGGCTGTACCCCGTGATCGACGACCTGCTCGGCGACTGGCGGCAGGCCAACCCGGAGCACACCTCCGACGTTCGCGTCGTCGGACATCGGTGGTCCGATCGCAGCCACGACATCAAGACCTTCCTGGCCCGCAACCACGTGCCGTACCGCTGGTACGACATCGAGCGTGACGCCGAGGGTCAGCGGCTGCGCGATCTCGCCCGGGCGGCACCGGCCGACCTGCCGCTGGTGCTCGTCCCCGAAGGCGACACGCTCCGCTCGCCGTCGACCCTCGACGTGGCCCTCGCCCTCGGCCTGCGCACACGAGCCGAGCAGCCGCTGTACGACGTGTGCATCGTGGGCGGCGGTCCGGCCGGTCTGGCCGCGGCGGTGTACGCGGCTTCGGAGGGCCTGAGCACCGTCATCGTGGAGCGCGAGGCGCCCGGGGGACAGGCGGGCCAGAGCGCGGCGATCGAGAACTACCTGGGGTTCCCGAAGGGTCTGTCCGGTGCCGACCTGACCCAGCGGGCCGTCGCCCAGGTGTCTCGCTTCGGTGCCGAGATGGTGCTCGCGCGGGCGGTCGTCGGCTTCCAGACCCGCGGGCCTGTGCACGCCGTACTCTTCGACGGCTCGGCGGAGATCGAGGCGCGCGCCCTCATCGTGGCGACGGGCGTGTCGTACCGGAGCCTGGCGGCAGCCGGGCTCGCCGAGCTCACCGGCCGGGGCGTCTACTACGGCGCGACCGCCAGCGATGCCGCCCAGTGCCAGGGCGACGACGTCTACGTGGTGGGCGCTGCCAACTCGGCGGGCCAGGCCGCGCTCAACCTGGCTCGCTACGCGAAGCGGGTGGTGCTGGTGGTTCGGGCCGCAACGCTCGAGGACACGATGTCGCAGTACCTCGTGGAGCGAATCAACTCCGCGCCGAACATCGAGGTGCGATACCGCAGCGAGGTTGTGGCTTGCCGGGGTGACGGCCACCTCGAGGCGCTCACGCTTGCCGACAGGGACTCAGGCGTCAATGAGGAGGTGACATCGAGCTGGTTGTTCGTCTTCATCGGCGCATCGCCACGGACCGAGTGGCTCGGCCCCGACGTGGCCCGCGACCCCCATGGGTTCATCATCACCGGCCAGGATCTCCTGGCCCCCGCCCACGCCCACCGCTGGCCACTGCCCCGTGCGCCCTTCGCCCTCGAGACGAGCGTGCCCGGGGTGTTCGCGGCCGGCGACGTCCGGCTCGACTCGATGAAACGGGTCGCCTCGGCTGTCGGTGAGGGCGCGATGTCGGTCTACCTCGTGCACCGCTACCTGGCCACGATCTGATGCGCGTCGACGACCTCCGCCCGCTCAGCCTCTTCGACGGCCTGACCGACGACCAGCTTGCGGAACTGGTCGGGGCAGGTACCGAGGTGCGGATCGAGCCCGGCGTCGACCTGTTCCACGAGGGGGACCACGCGGACGACTGGTGGGTGCTGGTCGACGGCGCCATCGAGCTCCGACGTCACCTCGGCCGGGAGGACGCCGTGGTCGGGAAGATGGACGCACCGGGTCGCTGGGCCGGCGGGTTCCGCGCCTGGGACGAGCACGGCGTCTATCTCGCGACCGGCCGGGGAATGGCCGCCGGTCGGGTGCTCCGGGTGCCGGCCGAGGTGTTGCGCGACCGATCCTGCACCTGGTTCCCCTTCGGCGGGCACCTGATCGAGGGGCTGTACGGCACCGCCCGCACCATCGAGTCGACGGCACGGCAGCGCGATTCCCTCGTCACCCTCGGCACGCTCGCCGCGGGCCTCGCGCATGAGATCAACAATCCGGCGACTGCCGCCACCCGCGCGGCCGGCGCCCTCGAGGGCGCGTGCCAGACACTGCTCTCGTCCCTCACCCGGCTCGCGGAGGGCGACATCTCGGCCTCGCAGTTCACGGCTCTCGACGCCCTGCGCCGCGAGATCGAGCCGCAGGCGGCGGCCGTCGACCCGCTGGACCTGGCCGATCACGAGGAGGCTATCTCCTCATGGCTCACTCGCCACGGCGTCGAGCGAGACTGGTTCATCGCCCCGCCCCTGGCTGCCGCCGGCGTCGACCTCGCCTGGTGCGAACGGGCGGCGACCGTGCTCGACGGGGAGGCCCTGGAGCCTGGCCTGGAATGGGTGGCGAGCACACTGTCCGCGGCTACGCTGCTCTCGGAGGTCAAGGAATCGACGCGGCGCGTCTCGGCCCTGGTCGCCGCCGTCAGGTCCTACTCGCAGGTCGACCGCGCGTCGATGCAGTACGTCGAGGTGACCGACGGCCTCGAGAGCACCCTGGTGATGCTCGGGCACAAGCTCCGCGACGGGATCGAGGTCGTGCGTGACTACGGCGCCGACGTCCCCCGGATCGAGGCGTACGCCGGTGAGCTCAACCAGGTCTGGACCAACCTCATCGACAACGCCGCCGACGCGATGGACGGTGGCGGCACGCTCCGGGTGGCGACGCGTGCCGACGGGGACTTCGTCATCGTCGAGATCGGCGACACCGGTCCAGGCATGCCACCGCAGGTGGCCGCCCGCGCGTTCGAGGCGTTCTACACGACCAAGGACGTCGGCAAGGGCACCGGGCTCGGCCTCGACATCGCACGGCGCATCGTCGTGGAGCGCCACGGTGGCACGATCGGCATCGACGCCCGACCGGGTGAGACGGTCCTACGTGTCCGCCTCCCGGTCCGAACGGCCGGGGCCCACGAGCGCGTGGTCGACTGAGGCGCTCCAAGGCTGCCTTGTCAGGCGGCGACCCGCTCGGGGCGCAAGGCCAGGACCACGTCGGCGACGTCGCGTACCGACTCCTCCACCCGATAGACGTCGCAGATCGAGCCGGCCAGCTCGCCGGCCATGAACTCCTCCATCTCTGCGGCGGAGTTCCAGACGTAGACGCCGCCGTGCTCGCCAGTACGGAAGCGCAGGTAGTACTTCTGCAGCAGTCCGGGAACCGCGAGGTACTCGGAGGCGCGGGCCTCGAAAAGCTCGGCGATGCGCTGGTCCGGGAGCGTCGAGCGGAATCGGACGATGTGGATGATCAAGGCTCCTCCTCGATTCGGCGGGCAACGCCAGTCTTGGCCGCGGGTCTGGAGTCCGGCTGGAGTTACCGTGGACCACGTGGAGTACGGGCTGCTCGGCCCCTTGCGCGTACTCGACGACAGCGGCGTCGAGTTGCGCCTGAGCGCGGCCAAGCCCCGGACCCTGCTCGCTCGGCTGCTGGTCGACCGTGGCCGACCCGTCAGCGCGGATCGGGTCACCGACACCCTGTGGGGCGACGAGCCGCCTGCGTCAGCTGCCAACCTGGTGCACGGTTATGTGCGGGACCTGCGCCGGCTGCTAGGCGCCGGGGCCATCGTGACCGGCCCCGACGGCTACTGCCTCGACCTCCGGCGTGACTCGGTCGACGCCGACCGCTTCGAGGAACTGGTCCGGGCGGCTCGGTATGAGGATGCGCTGGCGTTGTGGCGCGGCCGTGCCCTCCCCGAGTGGGCGGAACTGCCCTGGGCTCGGTCCGTCGCCACCAGGCTGGAGGAGGAGCGGCTGGCCGCGCTGGAAAGCCGGCTGCGTCAAGACATCGACGAGGGTCGAGCGGCCGCTGTGGCCGGGGAGTTGGCAGGGCTTGTCCATGAGCACCCCACCCGTGAACGATTGCGTGCCCTGCAGGTCAAGGCGCTCTACGCCTCCGGTCGCCAGGCGGAGGCGCTGGAGGCGTACGCGGCGGCCCGTCGTTTCCTGATTGCCGAGCTCGGGATCGAGCCGGGACCCGAGCTGCACGCGATCGAGGCCGCCGTGCTGGCGCAGGACCCTGCACTGGTCTCAGCAGTTCCCCGTCCGGAAGCGGCTCCGCCGGTGCCGGTCATCCCGCTGACCGGTCGGGAGCGTGACCTCGCCACTCTGCGGTCCTCACTCGATACCTCTCGGTTGGTGACCTTGACCGGCCCCGGCGGGGTGGGCAAGACCGCGTTGGCGGTCGAGTTCGCCAACACGCTCGGAACCTCGCAGGGATCCGTCTGGTACGTCGCCCTGACGCAGCAGTCGGCAGGCGGAGATGTTGCCACCGTGGTAGCCAGGGCGCTGCGCTTGGCAGAAGATCCCGGGCACGAGGTCGACCTCGTGTGCACCTATTTGTCTCGATGCCGGGGATTGCTCGTAATCGACAACTGCGAGCACGTCGTGGATGCGGCGGCTGAGCTGGCCACTGCCGTGCTGGCGAGCTGCCCCGACGTACGAGTGCTGACGACCAGCCGCGAGCCGCTCCATGCAGCCGGCGAGCAGGTCGTCCGCCTGGACGGGCTGGAGGAGCCGGCCGCCACGGCGCTGTTCATGGCGCGTGCCCGAGCCGTGGCACCGGCTGCGCAACTCGCCCACGACGCAGCGCGAAACATCGTCCGGAAGTTGGACGGCATCCCGCTCGCCCTTGAGCTGGCCGCGGCCAGAAGCGTGTCACTGACGCTCGACCAGCTGGATGCGGGACTCGCTCGCCCGCTCGACCTGCTCGAGGGTGAAGCCCGGGCAGGTGACCCGAGACACCGCACGATGCGGAGCGTCATCGACTGGAGTCACAGTCTGCTCGACCTGAGGGACCGTGAGGTGTTGGCCGCGTTGTCGGTCTTCGTAGGCGCTTTCGACATCGAGGCGGCGCGGGCTGTCGCGGGCCGCGATGCCCTCGCGGCGGTCGAACACCTTCTCGCCCGATCGATGCTCACCAGGGATCGCGACGTCGTCGGGAAGGCACGCTACAGGTTTCTCGACCCAGTCCGGCAGTACGCCGAGGAGCACGCACCGTCCGGCGCACGCGCGCTGGCGGGCCGGCATCACCTTGAGTACCACGCAGGCTTGGCCGCCCGCATCGACCACCGGATCCGCACCGTGGAGGCCTCGGCCTGGGCGGCGGTGTCCCGTGCCGGCACCGCCGACCTGCGCGCTGCCGTCGCCAACGCGATCGCCGAGCGCTCGACGCTTACGGGCCAACTGGTTGCCGACCTCTACTGGCCGTGGTTCCTCGACGGTCGCCTGACCGAGCTCCGGTCGTGGGCTACGAATGCGCTCGTGATCGAGAGCGACTCCCTGGTGCGCGGGCGACTCCTGCGCGCATTGGCGTCTGCCGCACTCGCGCAGGGGGATACCACCGTGGCGATCGAGGCTGCCCGCCGCCAGCTCGACATCGCGGAGCGCCACCAGCACGAGGAGCTGGCTGCTCTGGCGCGGAATCTGCTGGGCATGGCTGCATGGGCACAGGGTGACCCTGCTGCTGTGGCGCACCACCGTGCTGCCATCGACCATGCCCGCCGGGCAGACAGCCCGTGGACCCTGGCCCTGGTCATGGCCATCGCGGGGCGCACCGCGCACACGGTCGGCGATCACGATGCCGGCGCTGCCCTGCTCCTCGCCGCCACGGACGTGGCCGAGGAACTCGCCGAACCGATGGTGCTCGGGTCCGCCCTGGACTATCGCGCACACGCCGAGCTCTCACTGGGTCGTACCACAGAAGCGACGGAGCTGGCCGCGAGAAGTCTGGCGGCCTATGCCGGCATCGGTTACCAGGAAGGGCTCGCGTCCGCGAGCACGCTCGCCGCCCACCTCGCCGTTCTCGCCGGCCGGTACGACGACGCGGAGACCCTGCTGGACCAAGCCTTCGACTTGTGCCGGCGTCTGCGACACCCCGGCGGCACCGCGTCCGTGCTCGAGGCCAGGGCCGTGCTCGACGTCGAGAAGGGGGACCACCGCCAGGCGGCAGCGGACCTGGCAGAGGCCCGCCTGCTGCGGCGTCATACCGGAACCACGATCGCTCCGGCGCTGCGTGACCAGTTGGCCAGGGTGCAACGCACGCCGGCGCCCGGTTAGGAGCCGGCTGAAGATCTCAGCCGGCGGATCTACCGCATGTGCGGGCTCCCGCGGCGGTGGAACACGTCATGCCTCGGCCGCACTCGGCGGCTCCTCCCGCGACGTCGTCGCGATGAAGTCCCGCAACAGCTCGGCGAAGCGGTCCGGTTCATCGAGGTGCGGAAAATGTCCTGCGCCCTCGAAGAGTTCGACGCGACAGTCCGGAATCACCTGCTGTGCGCGGATCGCGTGCCACACCGGGATCATCCGGTCGCGGGAGCCCCAGACGATGAGCGTCGGGATCGGCAGGGCGTCGGGCAGGTAGTCGTGAGCGCTGACGCTCTGGCCTCCGGGGTCGACGACGGAGCGGGTCGTGGCCAGGAACGCGCGGCGGCTCTCGCCGTCCCCGAGGGACGTGAAGCCCTGCCACAACGCGGTGATGTCCGAGCCGGGCTTCCAGCCCACCTTGGACAGGGTCCGACCGGCGGTCTCGGCGCTCGCCCGCACCCACCCCGACGCGATGACGGGCAGCACCCACTCTGCCCCGGGCAGGGCCGCGGACCGCAGGATCCAGTTGACCTCCCGGCCGAGGCCGCCGCTCGCGACCAGGACCAGGCGCTCTACCCGCTCGGGGAACAGGTAGTAGAACTCCATCGCGATCCCGCCGCCGAGGGAGTGGCCGACGAGGGTGACCCGCTCGATGCCGAGGCGGTCCAGGAGGTCCCGCATCGTCGCCGCGTGGGACCCCAGCGAGTAGTCGCCCATCGGCTTGGCCGAATGGCCATGGCCGAACAGATCCGGCACGATCACCCGGTGGTCGTCATTCATCCGGTCGATGAGGTGGGCCCAGTTGCGGTGCGAGCCGAGGATCCCGTGGATGAAGAGCACCACCGGGCCGATGCCACTGTCCAGGTAGGAGAGCCGATGGCCGTGGAGGGTCACCACCTGGGGTGTGAACCGCTCCATGATGTCACTTCCCGTACCTGTATTTCCGACCTGTCACCTCAAACGTACCGGATGGTAGCTTTGGCCCCACCTCGACGAGGCGTCGCGCCTACTCATCGTGAGGCGCCGGATCCACGAAGGGCTGCTCGTCCGTCAAGTGATCCGGGCGATGACGGGCAGGCGGGTGATGAGGAGCCAGGCCAGCGCGAACGAGCCGGCGATCCCGCCGCCCGCCACGATGAGCGCCTTTACCTCCGCCGGCAGCGATATCGGGCGCAACGCCACGGCAAGTCCGATCAAGACCGGGCCCTGCAGCATGAAGGCGCCGTACGCGCTTCGGCCGAGGGGAGCGCCCCACCGAAGCTGTCGGTCGAGGTGCCGCTGCGCGCCGCCCAGCAGCCACACCGATCCGAACACGGCGACCGTGCACTCCAAGGTGGCGAACACCAGCGCGGCCCAGTGCCAGCCCCCCGCCAGCTCATCATCGACCACGCCCAGGGCGTCTCCGGAGGCCGCGAAGACTCCCATCGCGCCGACAGCCACCAGGGCGGCGGCGCGACTCTGGCGGCGTAACCGGTCGGGAACGGCCGTCAACCAGCCCTTGCCGGAGGCCGTGATGCCCAACCCGAACAGCGCCAAGCACGCTGGCCACTCCCACAGGTTCAGGTCCGTGAAGCCGCTCTCGCTCCCGAACGGATACACCAGGCGGACCGGGAACGTCGTCGCGACCACCGCGATCGTGAGCAGCACCAGGTGCCGTGCCGTGATCGCGCCGAGCCTGTGCCCGACCCCGTTGTGCGGCCGTACCCGACACCAACCCGCGTAGGCGAGCGAGAAGATCAACAGCACCCCGACGAACCACAGGACGCCGGTGTCCAGCTGTCCCTCCGAGCCGAGGAACTCGTGCCAATAGGATCCCGAAGCCGCTCCCAGCGGGTGGTACAGCGCATACACCATCAGCGGCTGCAGCAGTAGGACGAACACCGCGAACGGCACCCCCAGGCGCAGCAGCCGGTCCCGGACGAACGCCCCGGTGCCCTTGCGGTTCAGCGACGCTGGGGTGAGCAGACCTGCGACGAGGAACAGCAACGGGATCACCAACAACGCGAACGGGGCGAGCGCCACGAGCAGGACAATCTCCGTCACTCCTGAGAAGGTGACCTCTCGCACCTCGGCGTACGACCACAAAGCGAGCTCTGAATAGCCGACCAGAGCGTGTCCCGCGATGATCCCGGCGATCAGGATGACCTTGAGATTGTCCAGGTAAAGCCTGCGCCTGGACGCCCACTGCTCGACCGCGGAGCCGTGCCCGCCGGGCTCGGATCCACCAGCTGGACGTGCAATCCCCCTCGCCACCTCCTCAGGGTCCGGCGCCCCGCTGCCACCCGCGAGGGGCGAAGGGACCGGTCACGAAGGGCGAAGGTCCCACGTGGGCTCGACAGCTCGTCGGGCCAGGGATGCGACATCTCTGCAGATCAGATCCTGTCGCGGCGAATCCGTCCTTCGAGCACGATCGTGGCAAGGTGTGCGCAGCCTCGCACTAGCGCAGGATTCGTCGATTTCGGACTTGAGACGTAGCCAGGGTTGCGGGCATACGCTG